>JAZUGD010000176.1:0-11338 GCA_045641025.1 Eubacteriales bacterium | reverse complement strand
TTTGCCGTTGGCAAACATCGCCATTCCGAATTCCCCCGCCAAGCTCCCGTTTGTCTAAATGAAAAGAAGCCCGACAGGGCTTCTTTTTCCTTCATTCTGCGTTCTGCGATAAATTATATAACTCCGAAAAGCTCGAGGATTATTCTCACGAACAGTATGCCGAGCACTGTCAGAATTATCGGAGTGACAATTTTCGAGCCGTTCTTTATCATGAGTCCCGCGCCGATGAAGTGTCCGACCACCGCGAAAACCGCAGCGATGAGACCTATTGGGTAGAGTACCTTTCCCGCGATTATCGACGTGACGAGCGCGCCGAGGTTGGACGAAACGTTTACCACCTTCACGTTGCCCGATGCCGTGCGAAGGTCCATTTTTGCCACGCGGCAGAACACGATAAGCAGAAACGCGCCCGCACCGGGACCGTAAAATCCGTCGTAGCCGCCTATGATAAAGGAGGAGGCGAGAACTATCACCGCCTGAAGCCTCGGGTCAATGTCTCCCGCCGTCTCGGGGAATTCCTTTTTCTTTATCATCAGCGCCGCAACCGCGACGAGCACCACCACGAGAATATATCTGAGCCGGTTTTCGTCAACCTTAAGCTGAAGCCTCGTGCCGAGGTGCGAGCCGACTATCGCAAGCACTGCCGACGGAATCGCGAGCTTCAGGTTTACGTAGCCCTGACGCGCAAAGCGCGCGGTCGATACCGACGTGCCGATGAAGGACGAAAGCTTATTCGTACCGAGAGCGAGGTGTACGGGCAGTCCCGCTATCAGATATGCGGGCACGGAAATGGTACCGCCTCCGCCGCCGATGGCGTCAACGAACGACGCGGCAAACACGCCGATGCAAATGACCGCAATCGCCCAGAGCGGGTATCCGAAAATCACCCTGACCGCCTCCTTTTTTATCTTGTTACCGTTTTGTTATATCACATTGTGCGTCCCTTTTCAACAGTATATGGAAAAATTCGTCCGCGTGTGAAAAAATTCCCCGTGAAATATTGAAAACACGGGGCTCTTATGCTATACTTTTAACTGTAGAAAAATTTGGAAAAAGAAAAATCCGAGCTGGACGTTCTCGGATAAAAAAGGAGTAAAAAATGAGCCCCATAACAATTATCATCGAGGTTATAAGCCTGCTCGGCGGTCTCGCGATGTTCCTTTACGGAATGAGACTTCTCGGCGACGGACTCAAGGGCGGTGCCTCCGGTACCCTCAAAAAAGCAATCGAAAAGGTTACCAACAACCCCGTGAAGGCGTTCCTTCTCGGTATGGTAGTGACCGCAATTATTCAGTCGTCAACCGCGACCATCGTTATCGTGTCCGGCCTTGTCGGTGCGGGCATAATCACGCTTGACCAGTCGCTCGGCATAATCATCGGCTCGAACGTCGGTACCACCGTCACGGGTCAGATAATCAGACTTCTCGACGTCGACGCCGAGGGCTCGGTGCTCCAGTTCTTCCAGCCGTCGACGCTTGCTCCGCTCGCGCTTATCGTCGGCATGGTGATAATCATGGGCTTCAAGTTCAAAAAATCCGAAATTGCGGGAAGCATCGCGATAGGCTTCGGTATCCTCTTTATGGGACTTATCACGATGACCAACTCCGTCGGTCCTCTCACCGCAGAGGGCGGACCTCTCGCAAACGTATTCACCGGCCTCGGTGAAAGCCCGATTCTTTCGTACGTCAGCGGCGCCGGCACGGCGTTCATCCTTCAGAGCTCGTCCGCGACCATCGGTATCCTTCAGGCATTCGCCTCCACGGGTCAGCTCGTATTCAAATCCGTATTCATCATTCTCACCGGTGTTTATCTCGGTGACTGCGTAACCACCGCGATAGTCTGCTCCATCGGTGCAAAGACCGACGCAAAGAGAGTAGGACTCGTCAACATCCTCTTCAACCTCAGCGAGACGGTGCTCGTGCTCGTCGTGGTGAACGTGCTCCACGCCTTCGGCGTGCTCGACGGACTCTGGAACGCTTCCATGACCTCGGGTACCATCGCAAACACCAACACGATATTCAACCTCGGCTGCGCGATACTGCTTCTGCCGCTCGTCAAGGTTTACGGCAAGCTCTCACGCATACTGATAAAGGATAAGTCGGGCAAGGAAGAAAAGTTCGGCGAACAGCTTGCCGCACTCAACCCCGTATTCTTCTCATCTCCCGCAATCGCGTTCAACAGCTGCTACGAGCTGCTCAAGGCGATGTTTGAGATAGCGTACGAAAACTTCCTCAAGTCGTACGACCTCCTCTTCGAGTTCGACCCGAAGGCAATGAAGGAGATAACCGCAGGGGAAGATAACCTCGACCACATGACCGACAGCCTGTCGAACTATCTCGTACAGCTTTCGGGACACGTGACCGACGATTACCAGATACGCATTCTCGACGAGTATACCAAAATAACGTCGTGCTTCGAGCGACTCGGCGACCACGCGATGAACCTCGCGGAGGACGCGGAGGCACTTTCCGCGGCGGGAATCAAGCTTACGGACGATGCCGTTCACGAGCTTACCGTAACGAAAGAGATTCTTATCCGTATCCTCGGCAACGCACGTATCGCCTTCTCCGTCAAGGATATTGACGCCGCTACCGCAATCGAGCCCCTCGAGGAGGTAGTCGACGACCTTATCAATACCCTCCACGATAACCACCTCGTCCGTCTCCGTGACGGCAAGTGCTCCGTTACCGCGGGTATGCACTTCGTCGATATCCTCACCAATCTCGAAAGAGTGTCCGATATCTGCTCCGATATCGGTGTCGTAACTCTTACGAGACGTATGCCCGAGCTTACGAATCAGGCACACGAATACATATCGTCGCTTCATACCCGTTCCGACGGCAAGTACGACGAGATGTACCGCACCGCTCACGACGAATTCTTCGCCAAACTCCCTGCGGTGAAATAAAAAACATAACGAAAAACGGCTGCATTCGCAGCCGTTTTTTATTCCTGTTTTTCAATAAGCTTTGCGATTTCCGCGTCGACCCGGGCGATTTCCTCCTCGAACTCTGCGCTCGACATTCTGAAAACGCCCTTGCTGACCGCAGTCAGCTGTATGAGCCCGTCCGACGTCACTACGCGTACCTGCTCGTTTTTGCCTATCTCGGCGATAAGCCGCTCTATATATACGTCGCCTATCTCGTTTTCCTTCGTGAAAACGACGTTCACGCCGTGGTAGTCGTAGCTTTCCCCGGGATTTCCGGCAACCTTGTAGCCGTCGAACACGACGATGACGCGGCAACCCGTGAAATGAGCGTAATTTGCAAGAATATGGCAAAGGTGGTCGCGGGCTGATTCAAGATCGACCTCGGCGTATTCGCGGAGGGAGTCCCATGCGAATATGACGTTGTAGCCGTCGACGATGAGACACCGCACGTCAATCCGTCCGATTTTTTCTTCCTTTCGCGAGGGCTCGCTCTTTACCTTGGTTTCGCGGTACAGCTCGTGCTTCACGGGCCCGAACTCTCGGAGCATTATCGCCTCAAGCTCGCGCTCGTCGATGCTTATACTGCGGTGAGCGTACGAAACGCCGTGCCGCCTCTCCGAGTACGCGGGGAGGTGCATGTAGTTCTTGACCTCGTTCCATTTTACGTTAAAGCCCGCACCGTGAGCGCAGAATACGGAGTCGGGAGGGTTCGCAAGGTCGCGCTCGGGGTCGTACGCGAACGAGGTTATCACCTCGTCGGCGTTGTGGCATACGTCGTATCCCGCAAGCTCGAGCGACAGCCTGCCGAGCCCTCCGGTGTACGACGTTACGTCAAGCATGTAGCCGTCCATCGTCACCACGGGCGCGCGCCCGCGCAATACTGCAGTCTCGCCGTCGCCCTCGGGAGAATCGAAAATTCCGCCCATCATTCTCACGTCGTTTATCGCCCTGCCGATGAGGTGGGCGGGCAGCTCAAGCCGGAAACGGTAGTACGGCTCAAGCAGCGTGCTCGTCGCCTGCATGAGTCCCTGACGCACCGCACGGTACGTCGCCTGGCGGAAGTCGCCTCCCTCGGTGTGCTTGAGGTGTGCGCGGCCGCTCACGAGCGTGATTTTCACGTCGGTCAGCGGCGAGCCCGTAAGCACTCCCGCGTGAGTCTTTTCGGCAAGATGAGTAAGCACGAGTCTCTGCCAGTTGCGGTCAAGCTCGTTTTCGGAGCAGCGCGTCGCAAACGTCACGCCGCTCCCGCGCGGAGCGGGCTCTATGAGAACGTGCACCTCGGCGTAATGGCGGAGCGGCTCGTAGTGACCGACCCCCTCAACCTTGTCTTCAACCGTCTCTTTATATATGACCCGTCCCTCGACTATATCAATGTCAAGCCCGAAACGGTCGGCGACAATGGCACGCAGAATCTCCGCCTGCACCTTTCCCATAAGGGAAACGTAAAACTCACCGTACCGCTCGTCATAGGTTATGCCGAGCATGGGGTCCTCTTCCTCAAGCGAGCGAAGCTTCGGCGCCGCCTCGCGTGCGTCGCATCCGTCGGGCAGTACGATTCGGTACCTTATAACCGGCTCGAGCACAGCCGCACCGACCTCTTCCTCGGCACCGAGTCCGAGTCCGGCGGAGGTTTTCGTGAGTCCCGTGACGGCGCATACCGTTCCGGCGGAAGCCTCGTCGACCGTCACGTATTTCGCGCCGGAATATATTCTTATCTGGTTTACCTTTTCCGAGGCGTCGCCGTATTCTATGACGTCCTTCACGTGAAGCGTGCCGCCCGTCACGCGCAGCTTTGTTATTCTTTCGGTTTTGTCGTGCGCGATTTTATAGACTCTCGCGCCGAATACGTCCGACGCGGCGGCGGGCAGGGTATATCTGTCAAGTGCTTCGGCGAACTCCGCGACACCCTCGTTCCGGAGTCCCGAGCCGAAAAAGCACGGGAAGAGCTGACGGCTCTTTATTGCGCGGCGAAGGGAATCGTCGGTGAATGAGCCGGAGTCGAGATATTCTTCAAGCAGCTCCTGCGAGCACGTGGCAACCTTTTCGGGGTCGCCGCACAGGTCAACGACGGAGCCGAACTCGCCCTCAAACTCCGCGAGCAGTTCCTCGCGGTTTTTTCTTCCGAGGTCGCACTTGGTAACAAAGATAAACGCGGGAATACCGTATACCTCAAGCAGACGCCACACGGTGCGCGTGTGCGACTGTACTCCGTCGGACGCGCTTATCACGAGCACGGCGTAATCGACCACGCGGAGCACTCTCTCCGTCTCGGCGGAAAAGTCGACGTGCCCGGGAGTATCGAGAAGCGTGATTTCGGTCTCTCCGACGGTGAGGGGAGCCTCGCCCGCGAAAATCGTGATTCCGCGGTCACGTTCAAGCTCGTGAGTGTCAAGAGCGGTGTCGCCGTGGTCGACCCGCCCGCGGTTCCTGATAATACCGGCGTTATAAAGCAGCGCTTCCGCGAGCGTCGTTTTGCCCGCGTCAACGTGCGCAAGTATTCCTATAACCGCTTTTTTCATAACCGTCTTCCCGTTTTCGTATTTTTATCAGTATATCACATTTTTTGCTTCAGTACAAGAAAAAACCGCACGGAGGTTTTCCGTGCGGTTTATATTTGTATTTAACCGAGCGTTCTGATCATTCCCGCAAGGTAACGGGTCAGTATGTTGATGTCACTTACGGTTATCGCACCGTCTCCGTTAACGTCCGCTCCGGGGAACACCGTGACTTCCATTCCGGCGACATACCGCTGAAGGAGAGACACGTCGCTGAGCGATACTATTCCGTCTCCGTTCGCGTCGCCGCATACGGGACCCGTGAGTCCGCCTACGATATCGCTGCCGTCCCACGATACTGCCGTATAGGTACCGCCGTCGTCGTAGTCACAGCCTACGTAATACGTGTAAGTCTTCGCTCTCGCGAGGGAAGAGTACGTATCGCTGAACGTGAAGGTGTTCGCGTCAACCTGTCCTATCTTAATGCGCGCGCCGTCGCTTGCCTGACGGTAGATGCTGTAACCCGTGCGATTTCGTGACGAGCCGCCCACGTCTGCGGGAGTCTCCCACGTTATGGTAACGGTGGCGTAGTCTCCGCGCAGGTTTGCCTCGACGTTCTGCGGTGCCTGACCGGGATAGCGTACGCCGTACAGAATATATCCGTATACCGGAACGGGGGCCGCACCCTCTGCGAGAACCGCCTCCCAGCGTGCAAAGTTCCATCTGAAGCCATAGCGCTTGCAGTATTCAAAGTCCTCAGCGGGGTATATCTGTGCGTTCAGGTTTACTACCTGACCGGACGCGCCGTAGCCGTTTCCCTTGATGGTTTCGCTGTTGCCTTCCCACGTGTAAGTGAAGTCGAGGTATCCGCCGCCCTTGATTTTACCGCCGACGTTGAAGAAGTCGAAGCCGAAGCTTACGGTAACACTGTAATTGATGTGAACACCGGTCTCCCACGTCTTGCCGCTTGAGTGCTCCTCGCAGTAATCCTGCGCACTCGCGGTGGAGCCGCCGGTGTAGCCGAGCTCAAATACGGTATCGCCGATTATCTCGACTCCGGTTGAGGAGGAATAATAATTGCACGGGTTACCGCTCGAGTTTACGGGAAGCGCGTCGACGAAGTCCTCGCGGTCCTGGTCGGCACGGCATCTTATCGGGTAGAGAAGCTGTGCGTCGGGGTCGTTCCTGAGTACGTAATTGTACTCCTCAACGAATTCGTTGTACTCCTCAAGCGTCAGCTGATAGAACGTCGGCTTGAGCTTGAACAGAGAATTATAGTAGAACGGCGTACCGTCGTCGTTTACCATCCAGTCACCCTTTTCGTTGTCCCATACCTGATACGAGAATATCTCAATCGGTATGCGGCGTATGATGACCGTATCGACGGGACCCGCCGTGAACGACGTCGTGTACGAGGTGGTATAAGTATCCGACCAGGTGGAGCGGCGCGAGTTCATCTCACCGACGTTGAGCTGCTGCTCAACGTCCGTGACGAAGCCGCCGTTCGTTCCGACGATGAAGCCGGGCTCAAGCGTAAAGCCCTTGGAGCCGCCGCTCGATTTTGCATATGACGTGGTTATTTCGTACGAGGTTTCACTGAGGAAGGTTGCCCAGTCGCCGAGCTCCTTGAAATACGGAGCCGCCTGAAGCACTGCCGTGACCTCCGGATCCTCGTAAACGTAATCGGTACCGACGTATTTGACGGTCATGCCGTCGTTGTCACAGTCGGAGACGCCGATTGCGTGTACCTCAAGTCCGTTATACGCCGCCGCACTCTTGTCCGCAATGTTTTGGAGTGACCAGCTGCTGAAGTAGGCTTCTCCGTCGGCATCAAGTGTCAGAACCGCGCCTACCTTGAGAGAAAGTTCGTCCTTTTTGCTTGTTTTCTGTGCCATCAGGAAAACGAAAGACTGACGGCCTATCGGGTCGTGGGTGACGTTGCCCTTCTTTACCGTCGGGACGTACGCATCAGATGCGAACGAGTCTCTGCCGTCCTCAAACTTGCTGTGAGTGTGGATAGCTGCGAACTCACCGTCGGAGTATTTATAAAGCGTACCGCTGACGAACAGCGTGGCGGGCGCGTTAAAACCGTCCGTTGCCGCCGTTTCCACGCCGAGAGGCTGCCATACCGCGTCGTTCGCATAGAAGCCGTCGCGCGTATATTTGTTCATGCTGACGGTCTGAATATTCGTGCGGACGTAATCGGTACCGTTGTAGGAAATCATGGAGATACCGAGCTTCGAGGTGTCGGGAACGAAGCGGTTTGAATATTCACCGCTTGACGTTTCGGTTACCGTGCCGACGTATCCCGCGAGAACGAGGTCGTCCGCACGGTCGCCGTTCATCTCGCCCGTGGCACCGCGTGCCGCGTAAAGCACGGTCGCCTTGTCCGTATCGGTAATACGGTCGTATACCGCCTCGTGATATACGCACTCCGCCTCGCCGAGCGGGTCGTCGATTATCGCGACCTCGGCCGTGTAGTTTCCGAACTCGGCGGAGGAGGCACCGTGAAGGGTGTCATGCTTACCGATTGACGTGGAAATAAGAGCAAGCTCGTCAAGACCGTCGCGGTCGAAGTCACCGCACTTGACAGTGAACGAGGGCCTTTCCTGCGCCGCGGGATATGGCGTGGTGTAATCGAACGCGGTGTAGTATTCGAGATAGTCTTCAACGGTGAGCGCGGCGTGTATGAGAACGTCGCCGTCGTCAACCGTCGCTATGTAGATCCGGTCCGTGTATTCGGTACCGTCTTCGTCCGTCTCCATGTTCTGCGCGGTAAAGGCGACCATGTCAACGAAATCTCCGCTAAAATTACCCGCGTCGATGCTGTAGAAATACGTAAGCCGCAGATAGTTGAAGTCACGGCAGAGTTCGTCCGTAAAGAGAGAAACCCGCGCACCGGTACCGGAGCCGGCGACGTAATCCTGATTATACATCATAACCTCGAAGTTTCCGTGCTCACCCGCCGGAGTAAGCCTGTTTGATACGTATGCAACGTAATCCGCTTTACCGGTGTGATACGGGTCGAAGGCAACGGCGTCCGCAAACGCCATCGAGCCGCCCAGTGCCAGACTATCGGACTTGGGATAAACGTATTCGAGTACGTCGCCCGTCAGAAATTCGTCCATGCCGTCGTACGTGACGTTCCTGATTGACGAAATTTCAAAGTTGCCGTAAGGGACAGAAGAGTTTTCCGTTACGAAAAATTCGTTTTCCGTCATCGCCTTTGCGTTTACTCCGAGCGGTATGCCCGAAGGGCAGGGACCGTTCTCGACGTAGTCTGCGGGCGGGACGTTTGCGAGCACGTCCGAGGATGACGTTAGCACGGGAGACGTCCCCTCCGCGAAGACTCCGAGCGGCACGGAAGAAACCGCAACACATATAAGCACGAAAAATACAAGCGCTTTTTTCAGGGTCATATATTCCTCCTGTATGTGATATTCATTATCGTTAATAGTATTCATTATCATTAACTATATTCATTATATATTAATACAGCGCGTATGTCAACCGTTTTTCGGAATATTTGCCGTTAAAATCCGTATTGACGCCTCTTTTTTAACTCTGCTTCGTTGACATGAGAAAAAGAAATGCTATAATTAAAATAAAGAACGTTTGCAAACGGAGTCTCTTATGGAAATTATTCTGAAAAACGGAAATCTCACCGCGCATATCGACGGCGCGACGGGCGGAATACTGTCGCTCGGGAACGGACTTACGGGCGAGAGTTACGGATTCTCCCGTCACGGCTTCTCTCTCACGGCGGACGGCAGAACGTACTTTGACGGCGCGAAAGCCGTTACCTTCAGCGAAACCGACGGCGGGTGTGTTTTTGAGTTCACCGATGCGCCCTTCAGCGCGACGCTTGAATATACCCGGGTGCCCGATGCCGATTTTATCGAGCGACGCCTCACCTTTTCCCGTGACGGGGAATGGAACTGTGAGCACGTCGCGTGCGATGCCGTGACTCTTGCGTCTCCCGCACGTGAGCTTTTGCTTCACGACGACCAGACGCTCTGGCACGTGCCGACGAACTATTTTGTTCGCTGCGGTGACGGCGGTATCTGTGCGGGACTCGAATACCCGTACTGGGACGGCATCGGTGATGCCGGCGCGCAGGCGGAAAAGGACTGCGTGACTCTCGCATATTCTCCGTCGTTCACCGTAAAGACCGGCGTGTTCGAGTGTGAGAAAACCTTCTTCGGCGTATATGAAAACGTCGGACAGCACCGTACCTCTCACGGTCCCTATCCAGACGGAAAAGAAAGAAAATACTATAAAAACTATTCCTACGGCGGACTCGGTCAGCATTTCCCCGAAAACAAACTGCCCGACGATGCGGGAATGCCCGAGGAGACGCTCGACCTCGGTGAGGTATGGGCAATGCAGGACTTCATGCGCTCGTATCTGCCGAAGGAAGGGCTTCCGGACGGCGGCTACTTCGTATGGCAGAACGGCTGGTGGGCAGGGCTCACCAAGCCCGACATAGAGGCGGTAAAGCCACTTGCCCGCGCAGGCGTGCGCGACCTTATGACCTTTGCGATATATTTCGGGCACGACAGTCACCCGAACACCTCTCCGAGATATATACGTGACGCGAGAACGTCACCACTCGGCTTCCCCGTAATGGGACACGGCTCCGTCTCTGCCGAGACCGAGGCGGGCGGCTGGCACCACGAGGTGACGGCGGGAGACGACAGCGCCGATATTATCGGCTATACCGAGGAGTTCCGTGCTCCCGACGAATACGAGAAATTCGTCGCCGAGGCAAAAGAACTCGGCGTATACGTGTCGAGCTTCTCGACGCCGAACAACGCGTATGCGAAGCATCCCGAATGGCTCGCGGTCGATGAGAACGGTGAAGCGCTCAAATATTTCGGCACGCCGCTGAGCTGCCCTGCGTGCGACGAATACATGGATTTCCATTTCGATATGCTGTGCCGCGTGCTCGACCGCTTCGACTGCCGTTTCTGGGCGTTCGACGGCAGATGGCTTAATTACCGCGAGATAGCTGGCTACACCTTCGGAAGCATCGGCGAGGAACCGTGCTTCTCGACCGCTCACGGTCATCCCGCGGGAGACTCGCGCTACAAGGAATGGAAGAACGTACAGAAGTTCAAGAAAAAACTGCGTGAGAGATACCCCGATATGTGTCTTGAGCAGTATTACGGACTCAAGCGCGGCGGCGTATGGTCGCTCTCTCACCTCAATGCGGACGAAAACTATTACGAGATGGGCTGCGTCGAGAACAACCGTGACCAGACGTGGCACAACGAGTACGACCGTTTCCGCCCGACCTATATGAACTACACCTCGATATTCGGCAAAACTCCGTCCGAGTTCGAGTACAGTATGTTGTCGTCCCTCAGTACCTCGGCGTACTGTCAGCTTGCGGGAGGTTACGCGGCTCTGCGCGACTATCCCGAAACTGCGGATATATTCAAAAAGTGGAAGGCGTGGGCGGACGCAAACTATAAATATCTCCTTCGCCGCCGCTGCCTTTTCGGCCCTCCCGGAGAGGAAAGTGTCGACGGCTCCGCGCATCTTATCGGACGTGACGGCTATATCTTCCTCTTCTCCGTGCCGGAATGCGATGGAGAATGTGAAATTGTCCTCGACCGTCTCGTCGGACTTGACAAGGACCCCGATGCCGTATATACGGCAAGCACGGTTTGCGCGGTAGCGCAGGACGGCTCGGACGCATCGTGCACGCTCGGGAACACAAAGCTGCACTACGGTGACGTGCTTCACGTAAAGCTTACACCGCACACGGCGGCGATAATCAGAATAAACGGAGACAGATAATGAAATTCGAACAGAAGTGGTACTGTACGGTGCGTGAGGCAGACGGCAAGGACGTCACGTTCCCCGCGTCCGTGCCGGGCAATATACAGAAGGACTACGCCGCATATAA
>JAZUGD010000175.1:0-28420 GCA_045641025.1 Eubacteriales bacterium | reverse complement strand
AGCCCGTCCTGATATACGAGGTCTTTCTTGAGAAGCACGTGTGACGCGCCTACGCCAAGCTGCATATCGTTTATGTACATTCTCGCGTCGGAGCCGATTCCGGTACGGAAGGTACCGTCCTTCATTATTGCAAACCACGGGCGGGTCTCGTTGTTCGTTTTGAGCACCTCGCCGTTAAGCACGCAGAGTCCCTGCGGGCTGTAATCGGATTCTATATGGAAGAAATCGGCGTTGATTCCGGCAATTACGTTCTCGCCCGCGTCCGCCTTCTTCTGCATCATCTGACGTACGTTTGCGCTGACACCGCCTATCGTTTTGCCGTCGGGCGTACCCATGACGAGGTATTCCCCGCCCTTCTCCGCGGTAATGACGTGCGCCACAACGGGCATGCCGTGCGTGTCGACGTAGTCGAGTTTAGTATACGTAACTCCGTCGGCAACCGTGCGCGACTCGGTTCCCTCAAGCACGAGAAGATTTGAATCAACTCCCGCAAGCTCGAGAGCGGGAACGGCGATTACGTCCTCGGTTTTGTCATAGTCCGAGAGGAAACGGTTTGCAAACGCGCGTACGGCGAATACCTCGTCGCCCGCCTCGGTATCGACTATTACGTCGCGCCCGCTTGCTGCATAGGCGAAGACGTTGCCCTTGACGTCGTCAAGATGACTGCCGTCCTTTGCCGCCATTCCTACGAACAGCGCGTCACCCGAGGTATATTCCGCGGCGGTTTTTACAGGTATGGCGGTGCCGGTAAGCTTCTTTACGGCACGGCTGACGATTGCACCTGCCTGAACGTCGTTACACACAACGGTGTATCCGTCGAGCGGGTACTCGCCGAACGCGGCGGAGGTGCATACGGTTTTATGGCGGTAGGTATAGCAGTCTCCCGTACTGAGCGTGGTTTTTGCCTCGGTTTTTATATATTCGGTGCCCGTCCACTTGTCGTATGAGCCCATTACGTTGCATTTGTTGACGTAGCCGAAGGTGTTCCACAGAAATTCACACGCCGCCTCGTACGTGCCCTCGCCGTCCTTGCCGGCGATAACGATACAGCGGTCGGTGGGTACGGAGTAGGTGTAATCGAACTCACCGAGGGATTTTATCGCGTCGGTGCTTCTCGTTCTGCCCGTATTACCGATAAGAATCTCATTGAACGAGGTGGACGAGGCGGTGATGAGGCGCTTTCTGCCGACGCTCGTGCCGTATACCGTATCAAGCGCGGTACACATGAGGTTAGCCGCGTCCTGCTCCGACTCGTCGGCATTCGCGGAGATTACGACGGCAAACGACTCGTCGATCCTGAACTCTCTCTCGGGATATACGGAATCTCCGAGCATGACGTCCCATACAGCGATGTATTTGAGCAGAGTGGTAACGTCGCTGACGGTGATTTTGCCGTCGGAGGTCACGTCTGCGGCGGCGACGCATATATCAACGTCCCAAGCCGCGATGCGCTTCAGCAGCGCGGTAACGTCGCTGACGGTGATTTTTGCGTCTCTGTTGACGTCACCGTATATGAGCACGAGAATGCTTTCGTCTCCCGCGGTGACGGTACTGTCGGCGGGAACGCCTGTCTTGCCCGTGAGCACCGTGCCGTCGGGTGCGGTAACCGTTACGTCACCGTCGAAATACGCCGTAAGCGTATCCGCGGTCACCTTATCGTATATGCCGCGCAGATATCCGCTCTTCGCATCAAGCGTCAGGCGCGAGCCCTCGCGCAGAGTGAGTCCCGTGCCGTCAGCACCCGCGAATACCGCAAGCGGAAGTGAAAGTACTGCGGCAAGAACAAGTGACAGAAGTCTTGTAAGTGCGTTTCTTTTCATTTTATATCCCTTCCATAACTGAAAATTTGTGCCGCCTTCCCCGCAGCATGCGGGAAAGACAGCACAAACAACGGATGAAAACACGCGGTTTTCGGTTATTTATCTTCGGTTTGCAGTTCCTTGAGCTCCTTCATGAAGGTCTCAACGTCCTTGAACTCACGGTGTACGGACGCAAAGCGCACGTATGCCACGGCATCCTTCCCGCGCAGTCTGTCCATTGCCATTTCGCCTATCTCTTTCGAGGTTATCTCACGGCAGAGGGAGTTATGTATTTCATATTCGATGTCGTCGGCTATGGCAGCGGCGTCAACGGGACGCTTCTGACATGCCCGCATAAGTCCGGAGAGAAGCTTTTCACGGTCGAAATATTCCTTTGAGCCGTCTTTTTTCAGCACAAAGGGCTTTACGGTTTCGACAGATTCGTAGGTGGTGAATCTGCTCGCACACGCGACACACTCTCTTCTTCTTCTGATGCTGTTGCTCTCCTCGGCGGGTCTTGAATCGATTACCTTGCTCTCCTGATATCCGCAAAACGGACATTTCATGCTTATCGACATACTTTATGACACCTTTCTTAAGGACAATTCCCCTTATATACTACATATTGTATCACACCCATGCGCGTTTGTCAATTAGTCAAATGCAAAATATATAAAGACATTTGTATAATATTTATATTTAATTGACAACGAGGAATAATAAGGTTATAATTATATGGAGGGGAACAGGCTGTCGCGCGCCGTGTTGCCGAAAGGTATCGGTGTGAGGAAAGTCCGGGCTTCGTGTGACAGGATAACGGATAACGACCGCCGGAGGCGACTCCAGGGAAAGTGCAACAGAAATAAACCGCTGCTTTCAGCAGCAAGGGTGGAAAGGTGAGGTAAGAGCTCACCTGCACGACAGGCGACTGTGTGCAAATGTAAACCCTATCCGAAGCAACACCGTATGCGGACAGAGCGGGAAACCGCAAAGTGCTGTGTCCGGCACAGTTCCGCGGGTGGCACAGAGCCGCAGGGTAACCTGCGGACAAGATAGATGACAGCCCTCGACAGAACCCGGCTTACAGTTCCTACTCATGGGCTATCTCGCTCCGGCAAGATAGCCCGTCGAATTTTCCTCGGTGTCATAAGGGGGACACCGTTTTTGCATATTAGGTAGCCACAGACTTGTGTTTTCCGCGCAAAAAGCGGAAAACGTCGCGCAAAATAGTGGGTTCCCGACCACTATTTTGCAAGAGCTTCCGCAAGCATCGAACTTGCGGAAGCTCTCAACACGCAAATCCATTTCAGGAGAAATATTATGATAGACATGAGCAAATGGGAAGCGATAGCTTCCGAAAAGATTCACGAAAGAACCGCACGCCCCGGCAGACTTTCCGGCAAGGTTGCGATTGTTACCGGAAGCGCACAGGGCTTCGGTCGCGGTATCGCCGAGGAGATGTACAAGGAAGGCGCATCCGTCGTTATCGCGGACATGAACCTGCCTCTTGCAGAGGAGGTTGCCGCCTCTCTCGGTGAGTACGCATTCGCCGTAGGCGTTAACGTAACCGACGAGGAAAGCGTTGCCGCAATGGTAGGCGCAACCGTCGAGCACTTCGGCGGTATCGACATCTTCGTAAATAACGCTGGCGTCGTTCGCTCCGGCTCGCTCGGTGAGCTTGAAAAGAAGGATTTCGATTTCGTAACGAACGTAAACTACACGGCGTACTACCTCTGCGTTAAGTACGTTTCCGCCATCATGAGAGCCGAGCACGCGGCTGACCCCGACGAGATGTTCGATATCGTTGCGGTCAACTCCAAGTCCGGTCTTGAAGGAAGCAACAAGAACTTCGCATATGCGGGAAGCAAGTTCGGCGGTATCGGACTCACCCAGTCCTTTGCGCTTGAGCTTTGCCCCTACAACATCAAGGTAAACGCCGTCTGCCCCGGAAACTTCCTCGACGGTCCGCTGTGGTGCGACCCAGAGAGAGGACTTTTCGTACAGTATCTGCGTGCGGGCAAGGTTCCCGGTGCGAAGACAGTTGAGGACGTAAAGAAGGCATACGAGGCAAAGGTGCCGATGAACCGCGGCTGCTTCCCCGTTGACGTTGCACGCGCCATCTTCTACGCCGTAGAACAGAAATACGAGACCGGTCAGGCTATCCCCGTAACCGGCGGTCAGTGCATGCTCAACTGATATGATTGACGCAAAGCTTCTCTCTCTTCTCAACGCTCCGACGGCAGAGGAGAGGCTCGAAAATCTGTCGCGTGCGGTGGAGAACTGCAGTTTCCCCGAGCCCGACAGAAGATACATAAACAACCACATACATACGATATACAGCTTCTCCCCGTACAGCCCGACGGCGGCGGTATTCGCCGCGAAGGCGGAAGGACTGTCGACGGCGGGAATCGTCGACCACGACAGTATATCGGGTGCGAGAGAGTTTATCGAGGCGGGCAAGCGTGCTTCCCTGCCCGTTACCGTGGGCATGGAGTGCCGCGTTTCGATGAAGGACACACCGTTCGCCGACAGACGCACGAACTCTCCCGACCAGGCAGGCATCAGCTATATGACGATGCAGGCGGTGCCTCACGCGAATATAGAAATGCTCGACGCCGCTTTCGCCCCTTACCGCGCTCTGCGTGAGGAGAGAAACCGCGTCATGGTCAAAAACATAAACGCTCTGCTTGGCGGTGCGGCGTCGCTCGACTACGACACGGACGTTCGTCCCCTCTCCGAAGCCGCAAACGGCGGCTCCGTTACCGAGAGACACATAATGCTTGCTCTTGCACGCACTCTTATCGGCGCGTACGGACGCGAGGGAGTCGCACACGGCCTTGAGTCCGTCGGCGTAGCACTCTCACCGAAGCAGGCGGCGATGATGGCCGACACGGAGTCACCGTATTTTGAGTACGACCTGCTCGGCATTCTCAAATCCGCGTTCGTTAAGAAGATATACGTTTCCGCGACGGACGAGTGCATGTCGATTACCGAGGCTCGTGACCTCTGTCACCGTGCCGGAGGCATATTCTGCTACGCATATCTCGGCGACGTTACCGACAGCGTAACCGGCGACAAGGCGGCGCAGAAGTTCGAGGACGATTACGTGGACGAGCTTGTCTCGTTCCTTGCGCAGACGGGAGTCGACGGCATTACCTATATGCCTACGAGAAACACTCTGCCCCAGCTTGAGAGAATCCGCGCACTGTGCGACAGCCACGGTCTTATGCAGGTCAGCGGCGAGGACATAAACTCACCCCGTCAGAGCTTCATCGTCCGCGCGATGGAAAACCCGATGTTTGAAAATCTCATTGATTCCACCTGGGCGCTGATACGCCATGAAAATAATTAAAGGATGTTTGGCGTGAAAATACCAACACACCGTATATTCGGTATACTGTTTCACGCCCGAACCGCCGGCTGAAAATCCAAAACCCGGGATTTCGTTTTTTCGCAAAGAATAATTAATGCCGCTATGCGGCATAATGGAGATTATTATGAAAACTAAAGCACTTCGTATCCACGGAAAGCAGGACCTCCGTCTTGAGGAGATTGACCTGCCCGAGATAGGCGCCGACGGCGTCCGCGTAAAGGTTATATCCGACTCCATCTGCATGAGCACCTACAAGGCCTCCATCGAGGGCGGCGAGCACAAGAGAGTGCCCGACAACGTCGAGGAGAACCCGACCATCGTAGGTCACGAGTTCTGCGGCGTTATCACCGAGGTCGGCGAAAACTGGAAGCACAAGTTCAAGGAAGGCGACGGCTTCTCGATTCAGCCCGCGCACTTCTGGAAGGGCTCGCTTATGGCTCCCGGCTACTCGTACAATTACTGCGGAGGCGAGACCCAGTACGCGAACATCCCGATTGAGACGCTTCTCGCGGACTGTCTGCTTCCCTACGATTCCGACACTTATTTCTACGGCTCGCTCGCCGAGCCGATGAGCTGCATCATCGGTACCTTCCACGCGATGTATCACACCACCGCGGGTAAGTACGAGCACAAGATGGGCATCGTTCCCGGCGGTAAGATGGCACTTCTCGCGTCCGTCGGTCCCATGGGTCTCGGTGCTATCGACTACGCAATCCACGCCGACGTTAAGCCCTCGCTTCTCGTCGTTACCGATATCGACGACGCAAGACTCGCAAGAGCCGAGTCCATCTATACCGTTGAGGAAGCCGCAAAGAACGGTGTTGAGCTTCACTACGTTAACACGGGCAAGGTTGACGACCCCGTCGCAGTTCTGCGTGACCTCACCGGAGGCACCGGCTACAACGACGTAATCTGCTTCGCTCCCGTACGCGCGCTCGTTGAGCAGGCAGACGCGATTCTCGGCTTTGACGGATGCCTCAACTTCTTCGCCGGTCCTACCGACAAGAACTTCAGCGCACAGTTCAACTTCTTCAACGTACACTACGCTTACACCCACATCGTGGGCACGAGCGGCGGCAACACGGACGACATGAGAGAAGCAATCGCGATGATGAACAGCGGCAAGATCAATCCCGCCGCAATGGTCACTCACGTTGGCGGTCTTGACGCCGCTGCCGAAACGACGCTCAATCTGCCCAAGATTCCCGGCGGCAAGAAGCTTATTTACAACCATATCAGCATGCCGCTGACCGCCATTGCCGACTTTGAGGAAAAAGGCAAGAGCGAGCCGATGTTCGCCGTGCTTGACGAAATGTGCAAGCGTCACAACGGACTCTGGAACGCCGAAGCGGAAAAGTATCTGCTTGAAAACGCGAAGAGCATCTGAAACATAAAAAGGAATAAACATGTCTGACGATATTAAAGCCAGAATAGAGAAGCTGCGGGAGGAGATAAATTATCACTCCCGTCTCTATTATGAGAACGACGCACCCGAAATTTCGGACTTTGAGTACGACCGCATGTTCGACGAGCTCAAAACTCTTGAGCTCGAGCATCCCGAATACGACTCGCCGACGTCCCCGACGCACAACGTCGGAGGTAAGGCATCCGGAAGATTCCCCAAGGTACGCCACGCCGTAAAGATGGGCAGCCTTGCCGACGTATTCTCCACCGATGCGCTCCGTGCGTTTATGGAGGATGCCGCGGAAAAGCTTCACGAGGCGGGTGAGGAAGCCGTTTATTTCGTGCTTGAGCCGAAAATCGACGGTCTTTCCGTTGCGCTCACTTATGAGAACGGCATTCTCGTTCGCGGTGCGACACGCGGAAACGGAATCGAGGGCGAAGACGTTACCGCGAACATCAAAACGGTAAAGAGCATACCGAAGACTCTGCCCGAGCCGCTTAACCTCACCGTAAGAGGCGAGGTTTACATGCCGCGCGCAGTATTCTACGCGCAGAACGAGCAGAGAGAGGCGGACGGGGAGAAGCTTTGGGCCAACCCCCGCAACGCCGCGGCAGGTTCGCTCCGTCAGCTTGACTCCGCCATCACCGCGTCACGCGGGCTTGATATTTTCGTTTTCAATTACCAGACGGGTGATCTTTGGTTCGAACGTGCTCCCGAAACTCACAGCGGTACGGTTGAGAGAATGGGTGAGCTCGGCTTCTCCGTAATTTCCGAGCAGGTCGTATCGACCGACCCCGAGGACATCATCCGCGCGGTCGAGGCGCTCGGCGAGGCGAGAGACTCTCTTGCATACGATATTGACGGCGCGGTAGTCAAGGTGAACGTGCTCCGTCAGCGGGAGATTCTCGGTGAGAACACGAGCACGCCGAAGTGGGCTGTTGCTTACAAATACCCTCCCGAGGAGAAGGAAACCAAACTCCTCGACATATCGGTTCAGGTGGGACGTACCGGCGCGGTCACGCCGACGGCGGTGCTTGAGCCCGTAAAGCTCGCAGGCTCGACCGTTTCGCGCGCGACGCTCCACAATATTGATATAATAAGAGAAAAAGATATAAGAATCGGAGACACCGTGGTCATCAGCAAGGCGGGCGACATCATCCCCGAGGTAGTTCGCTACGTGCCCGAAAAGCGTCCTGCCGACGCCGTGCCGTTCAGCTTCCCCGACACGTGTCCCTCGTGCGGCGGACGCCTTGTTTACGACGGCGACGACGAGGAGGACGACCCCTCCGAAACCGGTACGCTCCGCTGCGTGAACCCCGACTGTCCCGCACAGCTTGAGCGCCGCCTCATTCACTTTGCCTCGAAGCCCGCGATGGGTATCGACGGCATGGGTCCCGCGGTAGTCAAGAGTCTGCTTGACTCGGGTCTTATCGCATCTCCCGCGGATATATATTATCTGAAGGAGGACGATATTGCCGCCCTGCCCCGCATGGGCAAACTGTCGGCGCAGAATCTGCTCCGCTCGGTTGAGGCATCGAAGACGGCGGGTGCCGCAAGACTTCTCTTCGCGCTCGGCATACGCCACACCGGTCCCGCGGCGGCGGCATCGGTCATCGGTGAGGTCGGCGATATCGAAGCGCTGTTCGGTATAACCGCCGAGAAGCTGCGCGAGATACCCGACATCGGTGAGATTACCGCCGACGCGATAATCGACTATTTCACGCATCCGTCCGCAAGGGTGCTGATAGGCCGTCTCACGGAGGCGGGCGTATCCACCGCCGCTCCGAAGGTCGAGTCGGCGGGTACCTTCCTTGAAGGGCTGACGTTCGTGCTGACCGGCACTCTCCCGACCTATTCGCGCGACGAGGCTTCCGACCTCATACGCGCAAGAGGCGGCAAGGTCGCCTCGTCCGTATCGAAGAAAACCTCGTACGTCGTTGCGGGTGAAGCGGCGGGCTCAAAGCTCACGAAAGCGGAGGAGCTCGGCGTGACTGTCATCGACGAGGACGGACTCAAAGAACTCTTAAAACTGTAACATAAAATCTCCGTTGTCATTCGGCAGCGGAGATTTTTATCGTTTTTCGATAATTTTTTATTGACAAACGATAATTCTTGTGCTATTATGGGTACGAAAATACGGTTTGGAGGTAAAAATCATGCCTTACAGAAAAATTTCGGCGGTGACTTCGCTCGTCGTCAGCATACTCGTGGCGGTGTCGCTTGCCGCACTCATTTTCGTCGGTCCCGGGCTTTTCGGACTGTATCTTACTTACCGTACCGCCGCCGTTGACACGGGCGCGTACGGGGAGCTCATGCGGGTATTCCGCTTTACGCTTTACCCGTGCATCGCAATCGGCTTTTGTGCGATATACTGCCTCATCCGTCTGCTTCTCAACGTGATAGGCGACAAGCCCTTCCTTGCAGTGAACGTGACGTATCTGCGCGTTATCGCGTGGTGCTGTATCGCGGTCGCCGCAATCTGCGCCGCCGCTTCGTTCTTCTTTCTGCCGTTTATTTTCGCCGCAATCGCAAGCGGATTCGTCGGGCTGATGCTTCACGTAGTCAAGAACGTGATGCACTCCGCGGCGGAGCTTAAGGAAGACAGCGACCTTACCATCTGAGGTGCACCATGATTGAAGTTACACTTGATTATATTCTTGCACGGCGTCATATGACGTCGGCGGAGCTTGCCGACAGAATCGGCATTACTCAGGCGAATTTGTCCGTACTGAAGACGGGCAAGGCAAAAGCGGTGCGTTTTTCCACCCTTGAAGCCATATGCCGCGTCCTTGAATGCCAGCCCGGCGACATACTGAAATTTTCACCCGAAGGAGAAACGGGCAATGAATGAACAAAAAGTCACTGCGCAGGAGCGCAGGCTTTACCCCATAACGGCGCGTGACACCGTTTTCACGGTGCTCGCGTTCGTCGCCTGCTTCGCCTTTGCCGCACTCGGACTGTGGGGCGGCTTCTCTCTCGGATATACGGTATGCGCTCTCTTTACGAATGCGGTGTTCACCGCTTACCTGCTCCCGCGCGGGCACAAGGTAAGCGCATACGGCGTAATATGTGAAGTCCTTGCCGTTCTGCTTGCCGTGAACTTTACGGTAACGACGAACCCCTCCGTGAGATTCCTGAGCTTTGCCGTGGGCATTCTGCTCGCCGCAGTATGGTTTGATTCAATAGCAAACGACCGAAAAGAGACGGGTGACCTCGGACTCGTGAAAACGCTCTGGAACTCGACCGTCGGCACGGCATTTCCCAAAATGCCTACGGTTTTGAAGTCCCTCCTCTCCGGCGAAAACGGTCAGCGAGGCGGCTTTCTCAAAGCATTCCTCGGTGTTTTATGTGCGGTTCCCTTTCTTTGCATCATAATCCCGCTTCTCGCCAACGGTGATGCGGCGTTCAGCGGGCTGATATCGAGAATTTTCGACAGCTTCTACGATTTTCTCGCACAGATAATATTCGCGCTGATAATTACGCCCGTTGCCGTTTCTTACGGCATGGGACTGAAAAAAGACGAGCCGGAGGAGCGTGCCCCCGGACGAGAGAGATACGTAGACCGTGCGTTCGTTATCGCTTTTCTTTCGGTAATTTCCGTCTGCTATCTTGCGTATCTCTTCTCACAGCTCGCATACTTCTTCAGCGCGTTCAGTGGGATTCTGCCCGACGGGTACGAGTTCGTGGTATCGGAATACGCGCGCCGCGGATTTTTCGAGATGTGCGTTATTGCCGCGATCAATATCGTACTGATTTTCACCGCGCTGATAGTATCGAAAAAGACGGACGGTCTCTGCGACATCGCCACCCGTATGCTCTGCCTCTTCCTCGGGCTCGTGACTCTCACGATTGCCGCAACCGCCCTCTCCAAGATGGTGCTGTATATTAAAAGCTTCGGCATGACAGAGCTCAGAATTACGACGAGTGCGTTCGTGGTCTTCCTCGCCGTTGTGATAATCGCGACGGTTATACGCTGCTTCGTCCCCCGCGTACCGGTGCTGCGCATTGCTCTTGTTACTGCCGGCGCGGTGCTCGCCGTGCTCGGACTGCTGAACGTGAACCGCGTGATTGCCGACTATAACTACAACGCATACGTTGACGGAACGCTCGACGGTATTGACGTTGAGACGTTATCGGAGCTCGGCGACGAGGGCGTGCCCTATATTCTGAAGCTTTGTGACGACGAAAACAAGGACGCCGCATACGCCGCAAGGTTCAAGCTTTACAATGCGGTGTGCACACGGTACGGCACGGACGAGGCCGGCAAAATCACCGGACGCTCGTACGACTCCTTCAGGGAATACAGCATCCCCCGCGGACAGGCGTACTCCCTGCTCGATGAATTTATCGAAGAGCACGGCATTACGTCATGTGACGATTACACGGTATTTCACGATAGAGCAGGATGGTAAACATGAGCGATATATTACTGAAAACCGAAAGACTTACCGTGCGTCCCGCGTCGGACGCGGAAATGCTTGCACTCGTCGAAGCGGAGACGGATGCGGAAATGCGCAAGGCATACTCCGAGATGTGCTCTCTCGCACTTGAGAGACCCGAGGAGCGGCTTTGGTACGTGGCGTGGTTTGTCGAACGGAGCGGTGTGACAATCGGTAACTTGTGCTTCAAGGGGCTCTCACCCGACGGCAGAGTCGAGATAGGGTACGGGCTTCTGCCCGGGTATTTCGGTCACGGCTACGCGACCGAAGCCGTAGGAGCCGCCGTCAGTTGGGCAAAGGCACAGTCCGGTGTCACTGCGGTTGAAGCGGAAACCGAACCCGGCAACAAGGCCTCGCAGAGAGTGCTCGAAAAGCTCGGCTTCGTGCCGACCGGAGAGTACGGCGAGGAAGGCCCGAGGTTTATACTCAAATAAAAAGTACGTGCACGGAGGTAAGGTGCAGAGCATTCAGCATTCAGCATTCAGCATTCAGCATTCAGTGACTGAATGCTCTGCAAATTCCGTTTTGTCAAAGTAAAAACAACCCGCCGAAGAAAATTTCTTCGGCGGGTTTTCCGTATTAATCTGTATCAGTCTTCATCGAGAATCTTCGCGAGAGCATCGCGGGCACTCTCAAGTACGCTGTAATCCTCGGTGTACGGAACTATCTGAGTCGAGATCTTGTTTACAATCTTCATGACCTCGTCGCGTCCGACCTTCTCCTCGGCAAGCTTCATGTAATCGAAGTCGTCGAAGGAATCGCGCACCTGAATGAGTCTCCACGACGGGAGCGGAGACGGACCGTAACCGAACGTTCTGCCGGAATAGAGGAGGTGGCCGTCGCCGCCGTTCGGTACGGAATAATGGTTTTTGGTCAGGTTCTCAATACCGTAGGTAGTATCCCAATACAGCAGACCGTCGATATTGAACATGTACTGCTGCCAGAGAACCGCACGGTTGTTTATGCCCTGATAATATATGAAGTAGTTTGCATACGGAGGCATCGGCGAGACGCAGATATACCACCATCCGCTCTTGCCATTTTCTCTTTCGGTGTTGTAGCGGTCAAGGAACGGTCCGTACTTATCGAGCCACCGCTGTGCATACCATTTACTTGAAGAATCCGGGACCTTGTTGTCTCTCGTGGTAAATGCAATAGACTGCGGACACCACCTGTCAACGTACTGTGAACAGTAGTCAAATGCGTCAATACCCTTGATCTGGTCGTACGTGCAGTCCTGTGCGAAGCAGAGCATCAGGGTGAAATCGGGTCCTACGGTCTCTTCGATGAAGTCGTGTATCATTCCCTCGCGTTCGACTTCAAGAGGAGTGGACGGCTCGTCAACGCCGCAGATGTAGTGCTTAGCGAACCATTCGGGTTTTTCTCTCAGCTTATCGAAGCACAGCTTCAGTTCACTTCTTATCACGTCGGGGTCGAAGTGCTGCTTGCCGACTTCTCCTATGGGCTCACCGAAGTAATCGGTATAAACGAATCCGCCGGTATTGCAGTCAACGCATATCGACGTGACTCTCGGGTCGTCAAGATATTTATCGGAGCGTTCGTCCCAAATACGGTACGGAAGTCCCGAGCCCGTAAGGTTGTAATCAAGCAGGAAGTCGTAATACTTCGCATACATTGCGCGGTTGGTCTCGTCATCCTCGGCGGCAAGACCCGTAGCTATGGAAATGCTTCTTCTGGTAAGTCCGAACGCGGATGCGCTGTACGGAGCGTCGGGAAGCGTGAAGTTCCACACGTATGCGTATACGTTTGCGGTCTTAATAACCTTACCCTCGGCATCCTTTATGCAGAGCTGTGCCTTGTACATGCCCGCGGGCGTGTCCTTGCCCGAGGTCACGGAAATCATGAAGCCCTGTGCCTGACCTGCACTCAGCTCAAAGGAATTCGCTGCGGGAAGAAGAGGGTCGGGGTAATAGTCGGTGTCCATTACGTAGTTGTTCTCACCGAACACGTGGTTGTACACCGTTATGTCCCTGTAATAGAAGTCGATGAACAGCTCACTCTCAAGCGTATATCCGCCGTACTCATACTCGAACGGAGTCAGCGACGCGGTGAGTCCTTCCTTATCGGCGGTCGAAACAAGGAACGCCTGACAGGATTCGGACTCGTTCTTCGCAAGCTTCATCTTGTAAGCCTTAAGACCGGTATTCTCCGTATTGCTGCGGGCAAGCTTGAGCATTGCGTCGGCAAAGTACAGAGAAACGTCGGAGTCCTCGTTTTCGGCCTTGAGTGCGGTATTTTCATATACCATACGCACGTTGCCGAGGGAGATATCGTCCCAGTTTGCAAGATACTTGAGCATCTTGGTAACGTCGGAAACGTTGACCTTGCCGTTTGCGTCAACGTCAGCGGCGTCGGAGTTCACGTTCACGTCCCAGTTTGCGAGCCTCTTGAGCATCGCGGTGACGTCGGTTACGGTTATCTTGCCGTCGCGGTTTACGTCGCCGTAAATGAGCGCACGGAGGCTCTCGCCGCCGCAGGATACGGCGTCGTCGGTTGCGACAGCCGCGGTGTCGGCTTTGCCCGCAACGTCAACGGCAGATGCGAAATTAGCTTTAAGTTTTTCTACGGTAATCGTACCGTCGATGCCGTCGACGTACGTCTCACCGAGAGTGAGGTGCGAGCCCTCCGCAAGCACGAGTTCACCCTCTGCCGCCGCTGCGGGAGTAAGGCATACTGCCGCGCAGGCGATAAAAGAGAGCGAAAGAAGAAGCGATATCAGTTTTTTCATAAAGAGTTTCCCTTCTCTTGATTTACATATTGTTACGGGTTGTTTGTACAATATTAATATACCGCAAAACGAGGTTTTTGTCAATATAAAGTCACGCACGGCAGAGCGGAATACGGTGAGTTTATTCTTTATCCTTCAGGTATCCCAGAGCATCAAGCCACACGAGGACGTGAGAGGCAAATCCGTGGTTGCAGCTTGCAAAATCGCCTTCGTGCTCCCACAGGGTACCCGTACGACGTGCCATATACCCGAAGTACCCTCTGATATTCTCCTCAAGCTCCGCCATCCGTCCGCTTTGACACATGAGCTCAAGCCGCAGATAGTTACCGACAAAGGCGTTTGCAAACGCGATATTTCCCCATTTGTTGTTTTTTCTGCGTTCGGGGCCGAAATCCCTCATGAGTATTTCGAACAGTTCACGGTCGGTGTCCGCGTCCGCGACGCCCGTATAAAAAGCATAATACTGACAGCATTCGGTGCACTTGCCCGAAAGCACGGGAACACCGTCCTCACCGTAAACCGAATTGTCGCAGAAGAACAGCCCCATGCGGCTCCTCTCCCTTATGACGGTGCGAAGGCGCTCCGCCTCTTCGGCAAGCTCGCTGTCACCGTAAAGCGCGGCGGCTTCCTTTTTGACCTTATAAAGCAGCATTGCCGTCGGGTAGTTTATATCCTGCACGAGCGTATTGGACTCCGACCATTCAACGAAAACCCAGCCGTCGAGTTTTTCCGGCAGTCCGTCCGCATTTTCGTATTTTTTGAAATATGAAAGCAGACCGTAAACCCTGTCCCTGACGCCGTCAACAAATTCGCGGTCACCGGTACGCTTTTCGTACTCGGAAAGCTCGAGCACGAACCACAGTGCCCAGTTGGGAATAAAGACGCCGTCGTTGTGATCTGCCGGATAACACATCGGAAGCATTCCCGACGGGAGATACGGGAAGTTATCGGTCATTACAAAATCGGCGAGAAAGCTGTGCTCGACACGGCTCTTCCCCGTAAGAAGGCGCTCGACACGGGAAGTGAAAAAGCTGTCGCAAAGCCAGCCCGCACGTTCACGCGAGGGGCAGTCCATAAATATATCGAGAGTATTCTGCCGGAAAGACTCGACCGCCGCACGGTAAATCTCCACGATTTGCCCGTCTGCTTTGGTTCCGTCAAGTTCCTTTATGATTTCGCTTTCACTGAGCTCGGTACAAACGATACCGCACTCGGTGATTTCGGCGTCTCCGCCCCACGTAACTATATTAAGATAGCGGAGCGAATACGGCTCAGCCGTGAGAAGGTCGTACCGTTCTCCCCCGCGCAGTTTGTACACCACCGCATTAAGGCAATCGAGACGTGTGAAGTTCACCTTTTCACCGTCAAGGAGCTCGTCAAACAAAAGATACAGCAGACAATCGGTGACGCAGTTCACCGATATATTTATAAAACCGGTTTTCTCACAGCTCAGTGAGGCGGTGATATAGCTGTCCTTCTCCGCAAGATAAGGCAGAGAGAGGTTCTCACGGTCGTGCGGGAGGAGAGAAAGCTCCTCGGCATGACGGCAAATCGAAAACGGTATTTCTTCCGCCTTAAAGCCCGCAACTCCGTTGTCGGGACAATCGGTCACGGCGCGGTCACGGTAATATTTTTCGGGGATAACCCTCTCCACACGGCCGCTTGCGGGAAATGATGCAAACGGGACGCGCGGGAAATCGGGCAGAGCCGCCTCGCGGGTGATGAAGTTTTTGTTTTCACAAAGCTTTACCTGTACCTCTTCCCTTCCGGTTGCGGAGAGGCGGTCGCCGGTCATTGACGAAAAGTCGTAATACTCGGCAAAGGTACGCTGAAAAGAATACCTCTGCACTTCTCTCACCTTCTCGGGATAGGCGTACGTTTTCCATCCGTCGCCTCCCGTAGGTATCAGTACCTCGTCGCCGCATAAAAGCTCGGCGCAGAAAAAGCCGGGGCTGTCAAGGTATTCGTAGCTGTGGCAGGCATAGCTGTACAGGAAAACCGTTACGTCATTTTCTTTTTCGGTCAGGTACTTACCGACGGGAATACGGTCGATTCGGTAAAAGTCTCTGCCGGCACGCGCAGGTCCCCAGAACACAAATTTCCCGTTAACGAAAATCTGATAATCGCAGTGTCCGGCTGCGGCAAAAACGGCATCACATACTCCGGGCGCCGATGCTTTCAGCATCAGGGTGACGTTCATCATGCCGTCAAGCCCCTGCGCGAAAACCGGACGCGCCAGACGGAACTCATCACGTTCGTATACCATGGAAGACTCCTTAGTCCAGAATACCGAGATATTTTTCGAGACTGCATCCCGCGACGTATTTCGGGTCGCCCTTCACCGCCACGGTGAGGTTTTCGGGCGTGAACGCATCACGTGCCATGTCGCACACGGACTCCTTCGTCACGTCAGCGTACCGCCCGAGCTTCTCTGCCCCGTACGTAACGGGCACGTCGCAGAGAATATGATTCTCGTACGCTACGTCCCAGTTGAGGTCGGACACGTTGTCGCAGAGCATGTCCCACTCGGACAGCTTGCGCGAGAGCACGTCGTCAAACTCGAACTTGCCGCGCTTCATCGCCGCGCAGACGGAGAATACCTTCTCGACCGATTTGCCGAGGTTGCGCTTTGACACCTCGTACTCGAGCTTTATCACGCTTGCGTTGCGGTATTCCTCGAGCGTACTGTCGTAAGAATATATGAGCGGGTCGTCCTCCGAAAGTGAGAGGAACATGAGTGCGGTCTCGCCCTCGAACAGAATCGAATAGAGCACGTCGCGCACGCCCGCATGATATTTCGAGTTGTCTGTGTCAAAACAGATTTTTACTCTGTAATAGCTCTCGTTTTTAACGCTGACCGAGAATTCTCTTTTGCCGAAATCGTCCGGCAGAGGCGCGGTGTTGTCGCGCACGTATGCCGTTTCGGGTACGTTGAGCGTGGCGAGTACTCCGTCGAGGATTTTCTCCTCGTTCTCTCCGGCGTTTCCCGTAAGGCAGAAGAAAAGGTTGTCGCGCGTGAGTATCTCCGTGCGGTACGAATCGAGCTTCTTTCTCGATATGCGGTCGACGGACGCACAGCTTCCCGTTATAGGCCTCTCAAGGCTCGTGCCGTGCCATACGGCAAGGTCACCGAAGTACGCGAGCGTCGTCTTCTCGGATGCCTCGCGTATCTCCGATTTGATGCGGCGCTTCTCCGCCTCGTAGTCGGCAAGGCTCACGCTTATCGGGTCGAAGACGTGCGAGAGAATCTCTGCGGCAAGGGGAAATCCGCGAAGCGCCCCGTTCACGGTGAAGCAGACGAATTCCTTATAGGTCGTGGCGTTGAAGGAGATGCCGTTCTTCACAAGAAGACGGTACAGCTCACCGCCATATGCCGCCTTTACGTTTCTGAAAACGGTATGCTCGAACAGATGCGTGATGCCGCACTCGTCCTCTCTCTCGTACATCGAGCCCGCACGGACGTACAGTGCAAGGCAGAAGCTGTGCTTCGTTTCGTCCGTGACGGAATAATACGTTATACCGTTTACCGTATGCTTTATTTCACTGAGCAAAAATCATACCTCGTTTGTTTTATTGAACGTATGCAGTATACCACAACCGCGTGCAAAAGTAAAGCGAAAACGGGCGGGTGCTTGCGCGGCGGGGCGATATGTGATAGAATATAAAAAACGCAGTTTCGGGGTGAAATATGGAAAGAAAACTCGAAAACAGAAAAATCGCTCTCACCGGAGCGGGCGGGGGCATCGGCGCGGTAATCGCACGACGTCTTGCCGCGGGCGGTGCGTCGCTTGCTTTGCTCGGCGGACGTGACGAGGAAAGACTCGCCGCCGTGAGAGACGGTATAGTTGAAGCTTACGGCACGCCGTGTGTCGCTCTTCCCGGAGACCTGACCGTCACGGACGTGCGTGACGCTGCAGCGGACGAAGCCGTACGCGCTCTCGGCGGTATTGACGTGCTGATAAACTGCGCGGGGCTTGCCCACGGCTGTTCGGTTGAGGACGTAACGGAGGAGCTTTACGACCTTGTTATGACGCTTGACGTAAAGGTGCCGTACTTTCTCACGCAGAGGCTTCTGCCGCACCTGAGAGAGTCGGAATACGGCACGGTAGTCAACGTCGCGTCGGTGACGGCTCACGCGGGATACCCGAACCAGAGCGTATATTCCGCTGCTAAACACGCGCTTCTCGGATTTTCGAAATCTCTCGCGTCGGAGGAGTACAAAAACGGAGTGAGAGTTCACGTGATAAGCCCCGGCGGGGTTTACAGCGATATGATAAAGGTGACGCGCCCCGACCTCGACGGCACGGACATGATAATGCCGGAGGACGTGGCGGAGGCAGTCGCGTTTCTGCTTGAGAACCGCGGTCACGCCGTGATTGACGAAATCATTATGCACCGCGTCGGCAAAGAGCCGTTCAACATCTGAAAGGGCAATAAAATGGAGAAAAACACAAGAGGCGCTACCGAGAAAACTCCTGCGCGCGCGCAGTATTTCTCGTGGGTAAATAACACGAACGAGGGCGCAACCGAGGAGCAGACGCTCATAAACCTTGATTATTTCCGTTATCTCAAAGAGACGTACGGCATGCAGCTCGACATTTACGCATGGGATGCCGGAAGCCTCGACGGTGCGGACGGAAGATACGAAAAGCCCGACGGGGAGAAAATATCGAAGCAGTACCCGAGGGGCTACGGTCCCTGCGCGGAGGCGGCGGCAAAGCTCGGCATACGCCTCGGCATGTGGTGCGGTCCCGACGGCTTCGGGGACACCGACGAAGAAGCGAAGGAAAGAATCGAGACCATGGTCTCGCTGTGCCGCGACCACAACTTCGCACTGTTCAAGATGGATTCGACGGTCGGTCAGCTTCCCGAGGAGAAGCACGGCAGATTCGCCGAAATGATGGAGGAGTGCCGCAGGTACTGCCCCGACCTTATTCTGCTCAATCACAGAATATCACTCGGGGAATGCGAAAAGTACGCCACCACGTTTCTGTGGGAGGGAGTCGAGACTTACGTTGACGTTCACTCCTATAACAGATGTACCGCGCCTCACCACAGAGGCTTCATCTTCTTCCGCGGGAACACGCCCGGTCTGCGCCGCCTGACCGAGGACCACGGCGTATGTCTCTCGTCGTGTCTTGATTACTTCGGCGACGACCTTATAATACAGTCCTTCGGCAGAAACCTGATTCTCGCGCCGGAAATATACGCAAACCCGTGGCTGCTCCGCGACGACGAGCACGCGACCCTCGCGCATATATATAACCTCCACCGCAGGGTGAACGGCATTCTTGCAGAGGGCATGATTGTCGACGACACCGCGTCGAACGAGGACGCGATAACCTCACGCGGCGACGGCAGACGCAGGATGCTCACCTTCGGCAACGCCACGTGGAAAACAAAAACGTACGAGCTTGAGCTTTCGGAGAAATTCGGGCTCGAAAAATGCGAAAAAGTCGCGGTTATATGCCATTACCCGTACACGAAATTCATCGGTGAATTCGAATACGGTGACACGGTGTCTGCGGACGTTGAGCCGTTCAGAGCGGCGCTTTACGAAATCTGCGACGCGGATATTGCCCCCTCTCTCCCGCGGGACGTTGAGTTCACCGTGCTTCACGAGGACGAAAACTGCGTACCCGACAAAATCCGCGTGATTGACAAAAAGCCTCCCGTGCCCGTTCATTTAGGGCACGGTACGGAATGCACCGTTCCCGAGAACGCCGACGTAATCACGGAAACCACGCTGTTCTGCGCGACGTCGGATTCTCTTGAATACCGCTCGCTGAAGCGCTCGGGAGAGACGAAAATCCCCGAGGTACAAAGAGCACGGGACGCCTTCTTCGGGCAGTATCTGTACCGCCTTCGCGGATGCGACGGACGCTTTGCCTTTGACGGACGCGAGGACACGTTCTTCGACGGTTTTTCGAAAAATACCGACTACGGAGCGTCACGCGCCCGAGGCGGATGTCTGCGCGTCGATTTCGGCGCCTGCTATGACGCGGACAGCGTGGAGTTTGAATATTTCGACACTGACGAGGAAGAAAACCTCGACATGAAACGGCAGACCGTTCCGGATTTCGTGGAGGTGTCGTCCGATTTTGTCAACCGGCACGACGCCAAAAGATGCGGAGACTCCGAGAAGGCAGTCACGATTGACGTGCTCCGCCACAGAGTGCACGATATATACAAGGCGCGCGGCAGAAGAAGAGTGACGGCGTATGCCATAGGCGGTGCCGTGAGATACCTGCGCATACCCGAGCCGCTTGACAGAATATACCGTATCTCACTTATTAAGGACGGCCGTGAGCTCACGCTCACAAATCCCACAGTGAACAACCTGCTCCCGCCGCCCGCCGCGCTGAAACCCGTACGTGCGGAAAAGATTGATTTCACAATCGACGACGGCGACTATACGGACGGCTGCTATATCGCCGTCGGTATAAACGGCATATGCGGAAACGAGGCGGCGTATTCCGCACTCGAGACGCCCGACGGCTTCGTCGGCGCGCCCGACAGAGCACCCTCGTATCCCGCCAACCCGTGGGAAGCACCCGTGAAGCAGGTCGACGGCTTCTACACCTACTACATCCCCGTAACCGCAGATATGGTCGGCGTCCCGCTCCGCGTATGGACAATTTTCTTCGACAGTGAGAAATGCGGCGTGGAAACCGATGCATATCTCTGTTACCCGAACCGCGAACCCGACGGAAAAATAATAAATCTCTGACAAAAAAGCACCCTCACGGGTGCTTTTTGTTATTTCATTTTTGAGAATATCTTTCGTCTTATAAAGTAGCGGGCACGAGATACGAAGGCGGATACGGCGTTCGTTTTGCGGGGATTTTCAAGCTCGGACACAAGCTTTTCGGGAGCCTTGCCGTAATTGTCACCGAGTGATTTCAGCCTCAGGAACTTGTCGTACTGCGCTTCGTAATCGAGGAAGTCTTCACCGTCCGTAATTCCGTCGTTGATTACGTAACCGAAATTCTTTCTGTTCCGAAGCTCATACAGCTTCGCATATCTGAGATTATTGAGACGCCAGTTCATGTCCTGCGCCTCAACGATATCGGAATATTCCACGGGAACCGTACAAACCGAATCGCCGAGCGTGTTCCATGCGTCCTCTCCGCGCTCCGTGCGGATTACGACGGAATTTGAGCCGAGTTTTGTGCTCTCGGTTTTCGTATAGTTGTCTCCGAGAGAAATATCCGCCTCCGCGTTAAGCTTGTCGATGCAGTACAGACAACGCTCCGGCAGGAAGAAGTTTTTGACCTTCATGCGCTCGCCTATGCCTACGAACGTTTCGCTTCCGTCCCCGAAAACGAGCTTTGAGTCTCCCGGCCAGCCGCCGCTGTCCTTGTTTTTGAAATGGAAGGTTTTAACGGCTTTCCCTTCTCCGTATCTGTCGGAGTAGAAATCGACCATATTATGCGTGAGCACCTTATCGCAGAAAAGACCTATAAGAAGATAATTTTCACGGTTCAGCTTTAGAAGCGATATTGTGCGTGTGATGCCGTGAATCGCGCACGGTGTACCGATAATAATCACGCGCGCGTCGCGGTGCTCTTTTATATATTTCACAGCATTCTCGTGAGATACGGGAAGATAACGCGATTTCGGCGCCGTCTCCGATGAGGACGAGTATTTTTCGCCGTCCATGGCGACGGTTTTAAGACGGGAGGAATAATCGTACCCTTCAAGCGAGAAAACAACGTCGTACCTGCCGCAGTCGAGAAGTTTTTTCACAAGGGTCGTTACAACGCCGCCCGACGCGCATACGTGACGGAGATGAGCGTCGGCGCTCCATGCGTTGACGGACGTCTTCACTTCACCGAGCGCTGCTTTTCGCGCCATGACGGGTCCCTCATATTTTCGGGTAAGCCCGGGGCATACCTTCACGCACAAACCGCACCCGCTGCACTTTGACTCGTCAACGGCAGCGGTATAGACACCGTTCTTTTTTACAAAGTCTATCGCGCCGTGCGTACATATTCCGCGGCACATGCCGCACGAGACACATAGCCCCGCTTTGCTTGTTACGTTTACGTTTTCCATTATGCCTCAGTTAATTATCGATTTGATAAAACGGTTATTGATTTTTGATAAGACAAAGCCGAGAACGAACGTCATAACGGCGACAAAAACAAATCTCGGCGTTTCGGTCAGCGCTCCGTTTAAAAGAGACTTGTTCACAGCGTTAAACAGTTCTATGAAAATAACGTGAGAATAGAACGTTACTCCCGCAAGTGAACGGCAGCTTTGCGACAGCGCCGTCAGCTTCGGGGCGGGATGAGCAATAAGGAACAGAAGAAGGAACCATATAAGAACAGCCAGCGAAATGCTGAGCGTAATCATTCTTGATACGTCAAGTATCTTCAGCGTGAAAATTTCAACAAAATACAGCACCGCCGATGCCGCAAGGCATACGTTGACGGTTGCTTTTTTGAAGCGCTTTTCGTACTTTTGTATTGCCCATCCGCAGATGAAGAACGGGAGCCCGAGTAAAAACACGTGGTCTATCCACACAAAATCCGGATTCTCATACAAAGCGCTCAGCAGCGGTATACGGCACCCTATTTTATAGTACGACGTTCCGAGAAGGCCTACTGCGTACAGTATGCACCCGAGATACGGAAGAAGCTTTTTGAGCTTTGCTTTATACAGCAGGGTTACGAAAAGCACCCACGTGATAAGCGCCGGGAAAAACCAGAAATGGTATTCGCTTCCGAATACGAAGAACGAGGCAAGATAGTTACCGCCGTTGGGTGTTTTATGAAATACCATATCTATAAGGAAATATACGGCGCTCCAGAAAGCATAAGTAACGAGAAGCCGCTTTACGTACTTAAAGCAGCACGACCACTCGCTGCCGCCGCAGTTTTCAAGCTTTTTCGTGTAGAAATAACCCGATACCGCGAAGAAAAACGGCACTCCTATTCTCGTTATCACCTGAGAGAACAGATAACTCAGATAGGGATTAACATCCGCAAACAAATCGGTGTGATGCGCAACGATGAGAAGTGCCGCCACGTACCTGAATATATCTATCGAATTATTACGTTTGCTTTCAGCCATTTTTCACCCGCGTTTTTTCACCATTCTAAGCATTACGTCTTTTGCTTCCTTGAATTCCGGCTGTCTTGCGAAGAACAGGAGGAATATGAGGTTGGGGAGCACGACACATATCGCCGCACGGACGATTATTGCCACTATACCCTCCTGTACCACCTGACACGCACCGTAGGTCGCGGCGGCGGCAACGAGGAAGACGGCCATATATTTTGTTATAGTCCACACGTACTCCATGGCACTGCGCTTGAATACGTATTTGAAAACGGTGTAGGTTTCCCAGGGGATTGAGACACAAAGACTTAAAATTGTAGAAAGAACAATACCGAACACGCCGATAAACTGAACCATAATGAGGTTGGAAATAAGGTTCGTTAAAGCCATCACCAAAGGGCGAAAACGGTCTTCCCACCAAAGCCCTGCAGCATCTTTAAAAGTGGTAACTATTCTTCTGCCCTGATAAGCAATAAAGTAAATTACTATTAATACTACTACAGCAAACGGCAGCAGCGAATCCTCACCCGCCCACAACTTCATAAACGGTTGATACAAGCACAGAAGACAAACCGCACACCATGATATTATCCAGTTGTTGAGAAAAGATAAATTCTTAAATACCGTGTAGTTCTTTTCAGTGGATTCCGTAACAAGGCTGTTCCCCAACGACGGCCCCAATGCCACATACAGCGTTCCTGTAAACATACATACAGCATTCATAATGTAGTGGTAATTGTCATAGATAGTAACCATTGACAATCCCAAAAAAGCAGAAATCACAATATTATCGGAAGAATGAAGAACCGTCGTACTGATTTTTGCAAATAGTAACGCTTTGATTTTTTTATATATGGACTGTTTTTCATCCGATGGCAACTCGCCTTCCGGATAAAGGCTCGGGTATGTCTTTCTTACGGCAATATATCTGACAATATTTGTGATTATTGTTGATATCGGGAGGAATATTACATATGCATAGTATGATTTGAACACGAACAAAAATGCCATTTGTACAACCCATACTACAGCCGGAATAATAGAATTAATAATATTATCAATATCTGTCCGTTGATGGGCTGTCAGCAAAGACCCACGGTATGCAAAAAGGAAATAACTGATTACCGTGTTCAACAAATATAATGCATATAAAATATATACATTTACATCGTTAGGACAATCTCCTTTTATTAGCACCTTAATAAAAGGCATACATACAAGTCCTACACATAGTATAATTAAACCGATAATACGATACAGCTTTTTATATAATGACAGCAATGCTCTGGTTGTTTTGTCATCTTTTTCCGCCACGGAACGATACATACTGAACACAAGAGCATTACTTACACCAAGTTCAGCCAATGCCAAAAAACTGAGAAGAGAAGAAAACAGACCGCTGAGTCCGAGATATTCTTTGCCCAGCACATAAAGAATTACGGTTCTGCTGATAAAAGGAAATACAATATTTACCAACTGCTTTAATACACCGGTAACTGTACCGCTTAATGTATTTTTCGTTCTTCCCATTACTTATTCCTTTTCTTCCTAACAAGGCTACGTATTTTTTCACATAAATACTTCGTATAACCCTTAATGTAACAAATTACTGTGGGAATATTTGACAAATATTGATCAAGAATATATACTTCTCTACTATATTTAAGATTTGTGCGTGTTTCAGACGTTCCCCAGTGCATAACAGCCGGATAAACCATATAATCGTATTTCTGAAACGAACATTTACCCGCCAGCAAATTGATTTTCAATCTTGTCATTCCTGGCGAGCAAAACATCCGTTCTTTGTTTGGGTCTTCCACTCCGTATATACCGTGTTCAATCAAAGAGACTGCCATAACGGGCTCGTCGCCGCATTTTCCGTTAAACAGATGCTGATCGTCTTCGATATATGAATCCATAAGTTCTTTTGCACGGCAGAATATTTTTTTCGCTGCTTCATTATTCTTGAAATAATAAACCCCGCCGTTGAACCCAATATACCGTTTTATATTATATTTATTTTGTGCTGTTGAAGAAATCAACTTACCGGCTCTTTTGTCATTAATGTCACAATTCCATCCCCAAACAGCCACATCATATCCGGAGTTTTCAAACGCTTTCCACCAGTCGGATATATCACGAACAATAAGCGTATCGGCATCAATAAAGATAGTTTCATCAAAGGGAGACAAATCACCGATATTCAATTTAACAGAATACCCAGTTGACTCATCATTGTTAAGTACTATTTTATCAAAATAATCTTTTAAAGTCTCAACGCCGTTTTCGTCAGTTATTACTGCAAAAGGATAAGGATTCTTCGCGCTATAGCGATAACTTTTTACCATATTAATCGCGAGTTGACAAAAGTACTCGCCGGTGGCTATAGTAATAAAACCTTTACTCATATTTTGCTCCTTTAGGTTTTAACGGTAATTTCAAAAGGAAATTCGCCTTTCTTGACACAAACACAGATATTACAACAAGCATAATCATTTCTAATACAACGGCAATCGTTGAAATAATGGTCTGGTTATCCGTTATACTTGAAATGTTCATCGCCGAAATTATGATATAAGCAATTTCTATAGTTATATCCATATGTAGCGTCATAATTATTAAAGAGTTTTTGCCTAAAAACTCTAATGCTCTGCTGTGATATATAATGTTCGAAAGTATTAACACTGAAAGGCTTCCGGTAATAGCATTTATCAAAAACAGTACAGGGTTTCCGATAATTATCGATGAAACGTTAACAAGCACGTTCTTATCGGCAAGTATTATCGAAACACCTAAAGAACATAAAAATACGATTATTTTCACCCAATATTTATCAATAATATTAATTAAAATCTTTAAAAGATAGCCCAATTTAACAAAAAATATCGATATGCATACTCTGCCCAAATACCGCAAAACATATAAAACTAATGAAGTCTTATCTATAGAATTTGCTACATAGGATACTGCAATGCCGACCAACAATAAAACTATACAAATAGCCCATGATATTCTTTCGTATCTTTTTTCCGAGAGTACAGTTATTGTTTCAGCACAAAAAAGTGTCGGTAAAAACCAAAGTGCATGATATCCATATGTGGTCAATGTTTTTACTATAATAACCACGAAACTCTCTTCCGGCAATGATTTTAACGCAACGAAAAGCAACAGTCTCCATAATATACATATCATACTGAATACAATATACGGATAAAGCAAGCTGTTTGCTTTTTTCTTGATAAAACGCTTGATATCTATCGTTTTCCTTTCGGATAACAGAAATCCTGAAATAATGAAAAACAAAGGCATATGAAACGAATATATCCAAGTAGTAAGAGCCGGTATTCCGGACAAGTGATGACCGACAACTACAAAAATAATTCCTATTCCTTTTGCAATATCCAGATAAGATATTCGATTCGTACCCATATTACATTACTCAATCCAGTTGAATTCCGGAATATCTTCCTTATACTTTGAAATCGTTTTGCTGTTTTCCGGATAATTATCAGACATCTTTTTCACTGCCGCAATTACAGTATCCGTTTCCGGATTTGTCCTCAAATCTATCATATAATCATCCTGCCCAAAACGCTTCATCAGGTCAACGTATTTCGTTGCCCAGCCGACGGCGACACACGGTACTCCGTCTTTCAGAGAATGTACGAGCGAATGGAAACGCGATGCGACCGCAAAATCGAACTTACGAACAAATGCGCTGAATTCGGTACAGTTCATGTCACGGTCAAAATAAGTAACGGAACCGTTATCGGCATAAAGGCTCTTCAGCTTCAGGCACAGTTCTCTGTCGTGGGTGGAGTGGTAAATGATATATACGTCACGTCCGAGTGCGAGAAGGGTATCAATTGCCGCACGGTATACGGAAATAAGCCCGTCTTCTCCGACGGGACCTGCCGCTCTTTCGTTCGGTATAACGCAAACCGCACCGCGGTTTACGTCCGGCAGAGACGGTGTGACGGGAGAGACGTATGCCGCCGAATAATCGGTAAGTCTGCTTGCAAGCACCATATCGTCCGCCATGAACAGATTACCTTTAAGTCCGTAATGCTCCGCGAGAGCATCATAGCCTTCTTTTTCGCGGGCGAAAATTTTCGTTATTTTCGGGAATACGCGGCGTATGCGCGCGTCGATTGCCTTGCCCGTATCCGTCGTATAATCAAACGGCCCGAACGACTGAGGCATAAGATATACGGGTACGCCGTACGCCTGCGCAAACTCGATATTATCGAGATAATCGGAGCACACCTTATCGGACCAGTTTGAGCCGATGGCGTATCCGCTGATATCTATGAGCATATCGGCATTACGGTAAATTCCGTCTGCGGAGGTGAAAGCTTTTCCGTAGCGGAGGGTGTAGTAAAGCCTCTTCAGCGGATTTTTTGCCGCTTCGGAAAACTTAAACGACGGTATCTGCAGGAGTTCGGCGTTTATATTTGCGTATTTCTCTTTTTCCTTATCGCCCGCATTCCAGACGAGTATCTTTATCGCACAGTCCGGATAACGTCTTTTCATCTCGCATACGGTGATGAGGAGCATCGCCTCGGCTCCCTTGTTGGCAAGTCCGCCGCCGGAAATAATTACGTTTCGCATTATTTTATCCTTTGAAATGCTTGATTTTGAACAGCACCGAGCACAACCACATTACGGGCAGCGGTGCGTCTACGAATTTTGCAATATCCTTATATCCGTAGCACTCACGGAATTCGCAGTAAGCGTAATAGTAAAAACGGAACATCTGCTTTTTGTTGTAGCCGCAGAAAACCGCTTTTTCCTTCAGGCAAAGACCGTGTCCCATAGGGTTACGCATGAATTTCGAGTTGTCGTTCGTAAGACCGTCGGGGAGATATTCGTATATCCAGATAATATCGTTGAACACACGCACAAGATACCCGTCGTGAGCCATGCGGTTCCACGGAATACCGGGGGTTATAAACTTCTCTCCCTCGAATTCGGGATATCTGTACTTTTTCTGAATATCGGTATAGAAAATATACGCATGCTCACCGTCTATCGGACGGTCGGTATATTCGGGGTATCGCTCGAGCAGTGACGCATCGCGATATTCACCGCTGACCGGAGTATTCGGGCTGTAGGTTTCCGACATGCCGAGATTGCCGACCACACCGCAGAAGCGGCTGTCTCCCGCCACGGTGCTTTCCCACCTTGCGACCTTCTCAAGCGCATCGTCGGTCAGATAGTCGTCAGAGTCGACGTTGAAGAAAAGCTCTCCGCGGGCAAAGTCAAGCCCGTAGTTAATCGCCCTTCCCTTGCCGCCGTTCTCTTTCTTTTTGTACTGTATCGGAAAGTCCGCCTCACGCACGAGTCTCCCGAAAAGCTCTTCGGTATTGTCGGTCGAGCCGTCGTCCACGACGAGCCATTCGAAATCACGGAACGTTTGTCTCACAAGTGAAGCATACAGCTTTTCTATTATGTATGCGCGGTTATAAGTGGGAGTAAATACGGTGATTTTGTATTCGTAACCCATTATATATCTTCTCTCCTTGTGATATAGCCGTAAGTTTCCGAGCATCCGCGGCGAAGCTCTTCCCATTCCTCGGGAGTGGCGTC
>JAZUGD010000174.1:0-13378 GCA_045641025.1 Eubacteriales bacterium | reverse complement strand
ACCTATCCCGCCACTTGCCGAGCAAAAACGCATCGTCGCCAAACTCGAAATACTCCTGCCCCTGTGCGAAAAATTGAAATGAGGTGAAAATATGGGACTCGGAGAATGTCCGGTATGCGGAACTCAAAACATCAGTTTGGGTTCTTATGATATACAATCATTAACAGTATTCTATAATTGCCCCACTTGCGGGAGATATGAACTCAGCCAATTTAATAGACTTGAACATTTTAATAAAAACCGTATACCCTCGTATTTGTTCTATAACCGTTTTATAGATGATTCCAGTCAAGCAGAGTACAAATATCATACTATCAAACCAAAAGATTTTTGTGATTCCTGTAACGAAGCCGAAAACGGTGATATTCGATATGGTCATCCTGTACACATGGATAATGTCCTGATTGATGTCTGGTATCCGAAAACATTTTCGGAGCGCGTAGATTACATCACCAAATATCTCGGTAATCACATAGAACATATCGGGCAGGAAATCAAATTTTCTTCTTCGGAAATGCTCAGTTTACTTTTTGTTGACAGATTTGAAATGAGCAAAAGTGTCACCGGTTCCGAACTCGTTAAACGTCCGGGTGAAGCATGTAATGAAGAAGCAAAGTATATGCTTGATTCCATTGCCGGTTCAGGAATTATTGAATACACTTACGGTGTTGAAGAAACAGAAGCAGTTTTCATACGTTTGACTCCCAAAGGTTATGCCCGTGTGGATGAACTCCAAAAAAACGCGGCTTATGGGAAAGCTGTATTAGTGGCTATGAAGTTCGGTGATGACACCAAAGCTTTGAGAGAAGCAATCAGAGCAGGTATTGCCGAGGCAGGATACATAGCAGAATTTATTGATGAGGTTCCGCATAATAATTTTATTACACCTGAATTACTGAAACATATACGCGACAGTAAATTTGTAGTCGTAGATTTGACTCATCAAAACAATGGTGCGTATTTTGAAGAGGGATATGCAATGGGTCTCGGCAAGCCTGTAATTCAGCTATGTAATCAAGACACAAAATTACACTTTGATATTGCACAGAAAAACACGATAATGTGGCAAACAGAAGACGAGATACCCGAAAGATTGTGTAACAGAATAAAAGCGACGATAAATTAAGCGATACTGCACTGCTGACCAGTCGAAAAATAATTTGATAACCAGTGCCATTAGAACACTCCGCCATATCGGCGGGGTGTTCTACGTTTGGACAATTATGCCGTTTTGGAGAATTTTTGCAAGACCGGGCGGCGGGTTTCGGGAAACGTATTGACAGACACGGGGCGCGGGGATATACTTGATTTGAAGGAATTTTCGATGCCGTCTTGGGCGGCAGAACGGAGAATTATATGAAACGGTTCGTATGTCTGATTGCGGCGGTGCTTATAGTACTTGCGTGCGTTCCGGTGTCCGCTGCGGCGGAGCGCGACGTGCGCATAATATTCACGCACGACATTCACTCGTATTTCGACGTATCGACGTCGACGATTGACGGCAGGGTGCGCGAGCACGGCGGTGCGGCGCGGCTTGCGACGATAATACGCGAGAACACGAACGACTGCTCGGTCTATCTCGACGGCGGTGACTTCACGGTAGGCACCCTGCTCATGGCGGGCTTCACCACCGATGCGTTTGAGCTCCGTCTGCTCGGCGAGCTCGGCTGTGCGGCGACGACGCTCGGCAATCACGAATTCGACTTCGACGGCTACGGTACGGCGAAGATGCTTCGCGCGGCGATGGCGGCGGGCGGACCCTTGCCGCTTATCGTTCAGTCGAACATGGTCACGGACGTTGTGACAACCGACGAGCAGAGGACGCTCGTCTCGGCAATGAACGATTACGGTGCCGAAAAATACACGGTCATTGACGTCGGAGAGTGCCGCATGGCGCTGTTCGGCCTCATCGGCATTGACGGAATCGAATGCTCCCCGACGAGCGGAATGGAATTTACCGACTATATCGAAAGCGCGAAGAAAACCGTTGCGGATATAAAGAAAAACACGGACGCCGACCTCATCGTATGTCTGTCGCACTGCGGCACTAAGGGCGACGGTAAGAACGGCGAGGACTTTGACCTTGCGAAGGCGGTGCCCGATATTGACGTGATACTGAGCGGACACTCGCACACCTCGTACCCCGAGCCGTGCATTGTCGGAAACACGGTAATAATGTCCGCGGGTGAGTACCTCTCGTACGTCGGAGTTATCGACCTCGCGGTCGGTGACGGCGTGCGGGTGAAGGACTACCGCCTCGTTCCCTGCGACGAGACCGTGGCGGAGGACCCGGATATTGCCGCAGAGGTTGAGGGCTTCAAGGAAGTCATCTGCGACACTTACCTGAACGGTGATAACGGCAAGAACTACGGCTACGACGACGTGCTCTGCAAAAGCGATTTTGACTTCATATCTCTCGGCGAGATGTACGCGACTCACGGCGAGTACCCGCTCGGCAATCTTATTGCCGACTCGTACATTTACGCCGCTGAACAGAACGGCATCGACGACATTGACGTGGCGCTCGTCGGGCTCGGCACGGTACGCGGCTCGATTTACAAGGGCGACGTCACGGTAAGTCAGGCGTTTGAGATATGCTCTCTCGGCGTAGGCCGTGACGGCAGTGCCGGACACCCTATCGTGGGGGCGTACATGAGCGGCAAGGAGCTGAAGCTTCTGCTTGAGCTTGACGCGTCGCTCGGTCCGATGATAAACGAAATCAAGATGAGCTACGCCGGAGTGCGCTACACGTTCAACGAGAAGAGGATACCGCTCAACCGCGTGACCGAAGCGAGAATCGTCCGCCCCGACGGCACGGAGGAGGAAATCGAGGACGGGCGTCTTTACAAGGCAGCCTGCAACATGTACGCGGTAAACATGCTCGGCATGCTGAACGGGCTGACGAAGGGGATACTGTCCATCGTTCCGAAATATGCGGACGGCACGCCCGTCGAGGACCTTTACACCTGCTCGCTCATCGACACGGACGGAAACGAGATAAAGGAATGGGTCGCGTTCCGCGATTATCTCGCGTCGATGCCCGAGAAGGACGGTGTGCCGACGATTCCCGAAAAATACGCGTCTCCCGAAGGACGTAAGGTGAAACTGTCCGAGGGCGGTTTTGCGATTATAAAGAATCCCGGTGCGGTGACAATTACTGTCATCGCGGTACCGGTAGTAATAATCGCGCTGATAATCGTGCTCTGCGCAACCGGAAAACGCCGCCGTGCAAGACGTGCGGCGAGGAAAAACAAATAAACAAAGCTCACTCCCCGGCAGGGAGTGAGCTTTTCCGGTTTCGCTTTATTACTTACCGGGACTTACCGTGTCAAACGTATACTGACATTCAAGCGTGTCTTTTCCCGACGAGTTATAAAGAATGATTACGACGTCAATATCATGCTCTTTTACGAAATCATACATAGAGGTTTCCTGCTTGTAGCGCAGGTCCGCAATCCACAGCTCGTCGGCACAGCAGGAAAGCCATCCCGATACCGGGATACCGAAGGAATCCTTTATGAGAAGCACGTTTTTGCCGTTGTCAATAAGGTTATTGTCAACATGGATGAGGCTTCTGTCACTGGCTATATATGACGAATAATCCGGGGTGTTGTCATTTATGTTAAGAATTGACTTGTCAAACGGTCCTTCACGCGATTCGGTAATACCAAGCCCGTAAGTGTTGTTATAATTCACCGAAAACTTCGTATAAAATTCCGGCACGATTAATTCAAAATCGTCTTTACCGACGTACGTGCTTCCGACTCTCGCACCGATTGAGCCGAGCAGGCAGTCCTCGATTACGTTGACGGAATATGAGTCCGTCTTCAGGTATTCTTCATCAAATCCCGCCCCGAGTTCGTTTGCAGCCCCGCCGATCATCTGAAACGCGAAGAACGCACTGCTTATCGTCCAGTGATGATCGGTTTTAAAGAATACCTGCGAAAAATCGCCCGGGTATTTCTCGCGAAGCATTTTACCGAGATTCAGCACCGGAACGCCGTTTTCGCTTATAGCGTCACAGACTGCGTCGGCGGTTGCGGCATAATCGCGAAGCCCCGCAATATCGGGAAGGACGCTTTCGTCGACGTACGTCGCCTTGTTGGGCGCCATGGCGAACAGAAACGTCACGTTTTCCGCGTTGCAGAAGTCGTAAAATGCACTTACGTTCTTCTTCGACAGCTCTACGTGTTTTTCGTCCACGCTGCGGTCAATCACCGAATCGGTGTTTCCGAAATAGAGAACTCCGTTGTCACTTCTGACAACCGTGGTGTCTCCCGAGCCCGGAATTATCGTCTTTCCGGTTTTTTTCTGAATATAACCGTATAAGTCAATATACCTGTCATCGGCGAAGAAGCCGTTTTTGAAGCCTTCCTCAACCGCAGAATACAGTTTATCAACCTTGTCGGTTCCGGAATAGGTATCGGCTTTACTCAGATACGATACAATCTGAGCGCCGATACTGCGGTATCCGAAAATGCACGTAAGAAGAAGACTCACCGCGAGGTAAGTACAAAGAAAAGCAATCAGTATCTTTTTCATACAAACCTCTCAGAAATTGAAGTAAATAAACGGACTGTACGCGCTCTTGGCAACGTACGCCACGGACAGAACAAGCAGACATATTGCGGCGAACGTTTCACATATAACGAGCGCTTTCTCATGCTTTGCAAAGCACCGTTTTACAAGCGAAGAGAGCGGCAGGCAGCATGTTGCCGAGATAATCAGAAGCAGCCACGAGGAGGCAAGCGTATACAGTGCGTATTCGTCCGTAAGCGGTACTCCTGCGCCGAACATCGTTTTGATATAGCTAACGGCACCCGACACGGTTGCGGAATTGAACAACACCCATCCCATAACGATAAAGAACATCGAATAAATCCATCCGAAAACTTTTACCGCCGGATTTTTGCTCTTGCAGATGCCTGTCAGACGTTCGAGTGCAATAACGATAAACTGAAGCACGCCCCACAGTATGAACGTCCAGTTGGCTCCGTGCCATATTCCCGTAAGGAGCCATACTATGCCGAGATTGAGATACGCTCTGTATTTCTTTTCGGTACGGCTTCCTCCGAGGGGAAAATACACGTAATCGCGGAACCACGTTCCCATGGATATGTGCCATCTTCTCCAGAAAACGGTTATGCTCGTGGAAAGATACGGGCGGTCGAAGTTCTCCTCAAAGCGGAATCCGAACATTCTTCCGAGGCCTATCGCCATATCGGAGTAACCCGAAAAGTCAAAATATATCTGCATGGTGTATGCAATTGCACCGAGCCATGCTCCGAGCACCGACGTACAGTACCCCGTGAACACCTGATTTGAAATAACGCCGAGCGTATTGGCAAGAATGGCTTTTTTGGAAAGGCCGACGATGAACCTCATAATTCCGCTGAAGAACAGTTCGGTCGTTTCCCTGCGGTTCTGTATCTGATCGGCGACGGTTTCGTATCTTACGATGGGACCCGCTATCAGCTGAGGGAAAAACGATATGTAAAGTCCTACCTCAAGCGGATTCTTAAGAGCGTTTCCGTGTCCGCGGAATACGTCGATAACGTACGACATGCCCTGAAACGTGAAGAACGATATACCTATCGGCATAACGATGGTTTTAACCGAAATTGACGTTCCGAGCAGAATATTCAGATTGTCAACCGTGAAATTGAGATACTTGAATATAAAAAGAATCAGCAGGTTAAAGAAAATTGCCGCGGCAAGACTGATTTTCGAGGATACGGTTTTGCTTTTTTCTTTGCAGCTGCTGATAATCAGCGCCATCAGCCAGTTAACGGCAACAGAAAAAACAATAAGCGCGGTATAGCGTACCCCGCCCCATGAGTAAAACAGTATGCTGCAAAGAAGCAGAAAATAATTCTGCCACTTTCTGCTTTTCCCGAACAGCACGTAGTATCCGAACAGACACAGCGGGAGAAAAGCAAACAGGAATATCAGCGATGAAAATACCATGGTGTTCTCTCATTCAAGTAATATCTGTGACACAAGTCACCATTATTATTATAATACAGTTCTCGCTTTTTGTAAATGGAAAACGGTATTTTTCGGTTGTTTTTTTGCCGGCAGAGGTGTATAATTGAAAAAAATAGGAGGTGTGCTTATGAGGTCATGGACAAGAACGTTTACCGTCGCGGACACGGAGGTTCAGCTGAGGTGTGAGAAAGACGGTGCAGCCGTGCTTGATATCACGCTCACGAACGGCGTGCTTTGTGCGGCATTCATGTTTTCCGTCAAGGAGCGCCCGCTTTGCGTAAAGGCGGCGGCGTGTGCGGGAGATTCCGTAAAAATCATTTACCGCCCGTACCGAATCGAGCTTTACGTGAACGGTGCGCTGAAGGACGAGGAATGGCCGTTCGGTGAGCCGCTTTTCGACGGTGTGCCCTACTCCGTCTCAAACGTTGAGGTTACCGAAACCGACGCTCCCGCAGAGGAGGAGAAGCCCTCGTTCTGCGGTTCGTTCACGGGCGCCGAGGGCTGGCGTCCCGACGAGAACGTCTTCACAGGGGACTGCATGCCGTATTCCGACGGCGAGAGATACCACGTGCTCTACCTCAAGGACAGACATCACCACGGAAGTAAATGGAGTCTCGGCGCGCATCAGTGGGAGCATATCTCGACCACCGACCTCGTACACTGGGATATTCACCCGATGGCGGTGCCCGTAGACGACCCGCTTGAGGGCTCCATTTGCACCGGCTCGTGGATTCACGATGGGGACAGATATTACCTTTATTACAGCGTACGCGCCGTTGACGGCACGCCCGCGCCTCTCCGCCGCTCGGTATCCGACGATGGTTACCACTTCGTAAAGGACAAGGATTTCGGCTTCTATCTCAGCGAGCGTTATTGCGGCGCGAGAGCGCGCGACCCGAAGGTCGTACGCGGTGCCGACGGACTCCTTCACATGTTCGTTACCACTACGGACTTTACCGTAAACAAGGGCTGTCTTGCTCACCTCACGTCAAGCGACGGTAAGACGTTCACCGAAATCGGCAACATTTACGTCTCTCCCGACGAAAGAGAGCCCGAATGCCCCGACTATTTCACCTACGGCGGAAAATATTATATTATTTTCAGTCTTTCGGGCAAGGGTCACTACCTCGTGTCGGATGAGCCCTTCACCGGATGGAAGCAGGCGGACGACCCGGTCATTCCCTGCCGCAGCGTTCCGAAATGCGCCGTATGGAATGACAGAATCATCTTCACGGGCTTTTCCGCAATCGGCGGTTACGCCGGCACGCTGACGTTCATGGAAGCGAACCGGGAGGCGGACGGCACGCTGACCTTCTCACGCGTACCCGAAACCGATGCAAACAAGCGCAGTTAATAATTTCCTTTTAAGGATTAAATAAGGAGAAACACAATGTTCGAAGGAAGAAAACTCGACCACATCGGTCTGCAGACCGCAAATTCCGAAAAGGACGCCACCTGGTACATGGAAAAGCTCGGCTTTACTCTCAAGGGCAAGTTCAAGAGCTCCCGCGGTGAATTCTACACCTGGTTCGTTACCAACGGCCCCGTAACCTATGAAATCAGCCAGAACGAAAACCTCGACCCCTGCGGCGGCAAGGTTGACCACATCGCGCTGAACTCCACCGATATCGAAGCCGACTACAAGGCCGCTCTCGACGCCGGTCTTGAAATTACCACCAAGGGCATCGAGTCCATCCCCTCCCGTTGGGAGAGAGGCTGCAGATACTTCAAGGTCAAGAGCGCCGGCGGCGAGAACATCGAGATAAATCAGGACCTCTGATACATTTTCGGCGTTTGTCTTATTATATTCTGCAATTGTATAATATAATAAAAACACCCCGTAATCATGCGATTACGGGGTGTTTTCGTTTGATTTTATTTTCTTCTTGCCTTCTTGTATTCCTCGGGCTTCGGGAAGTCGTCGAGCGGGATATCAATCGCGTTCGGGAACTCAAAACCGTTCTTTTTGAACTCCTCATAGTCGAAGTTGTCGAGCTCGTCGTACGCAAGCTTGTGGAACTCGTAGAAGTTCGGCCACCACTCGTAGCCGTCACCGAGATTGTTGTAGAGGAATGCCTCGGCTATGTCGATGCCCATGTTGTGTCCTATCCAGTGTCCGCCCATGGCAAGCACGTTTACGTTGTTGCCGGTGATTGCACGGAGTGCCGCGGGTACGCTCTCGACAACTGCGGCGTGAACGTGCGGACACTTTGACGCCGCTATATGAATGCCCATACCCGTGCCGCAGAAGATGAGTGCGCGCTCAAATTCTCTCTCGGCGATTTTCGCACCGACCTTGAGTCCTATGCGGTGGAACATTTCGGGATGCGGGTCGTCCGTCGTTTTTACACCTATGTCGGTGCACGTCCAGCCGTCCTTTTCGAGATGTGCCACTACTGCGTTCTTGAGCTCGACTCCGGCGAAGTCCGCCGCTACGAGCACCTGTTTATCAGCTATTGTTTTCATAATAATCTCCGTTTCGCCGCCGGAGCGGCGGCACAAAATTTTAATGAGACGGCGGCGTGTTTTCTTGCATACGCAAGAAAACGAAAATCCGTGCTTTTGGATTTTTCAGCCGTCGGTTCGTGCGTGTAGAGAAACTTTGGTATAAACTATACGGACTTACACGCAACCTTCACTTCCGCAAATATCGATTTTATGCAGGCAAAGTGCCTTTACCGCGTCACGTGCGGGTCCCATGTATTTCTTCGGGTCGATAACCGACTCGTCGCGCAGTACCTCGCGCACGGCCTTGGTTGCCGCGTCACGCAGCTCGGTTGCCACGTTCAGCTTGGCTATGCCGAGTTTTATGCATCTGATAACCGACTCGTCGGGGATGCCGCTGCCGCCGTGGAGCACGAGCGGAGTCGCAACTGCTTTGGCTATCTCGCCGAGTCTGTCGAAATCGAGCTTGGGCTCGCCCTTGTAGAACCCGTGTGCCGTGCCGATTGCAACCGCCAGATAATCGACTCCCGTATATTCGGCGAAGGCTTTTGCCTCTGAAACCTCGGTATAGCGAAGGACTCCGGCACCTGCGCCGTCCTCCTTACCGCCGAGCGTTCCGAGCTCGGCTTCAACCGATACGCCGTACTTTTCGGCTTCTTTTTTTACCTTTTTCGCAAGCTCCGCGTTTTCTTCGAACGGAAGCTTTGAGGCGTCTATCATTACGGACGTGTATCCCGCGTCCATGGCCGCCATAAGGTCGTCGTACGATTCGCAGTGGTCAAGGTGAAGTGCAACGGGTACCGATGCCCTTTCCGCCTCAGCGCGCGCCATGGCGACCGCCTGATAAAACGAAAGATATTTATAGGTTTTCGGCGTCGTCTGTATTATGACGGGCGTCTTTTTTTCCTCAGCCGCCCAGACGATTGCCTGCACCATTTCGAGATTTTCCGCATTGAAGGCGGGTACGGCGTAGCCGCCTGCCTTTGCCGCGTCAATCATGTCTTTAGCCCATACGTATGCCATAGTTAACCTCTTTCGATAAGCGCGCTTACCGCCTCGGGAGATACGTCGCCCTCCATCGGTCCGAAGCCCGCAACGGTAAGTGCCGCCGCCGCGTTTGCCTCTGCGGCTATAACGTCGAGCGGCTTGCCCTCTGTCATGCCGAGCACGAACGCCGCGTCGAAGCTGTCGCCTGCGCCCGTAGCGTCCTCGGCTTTTACCTCGTACACGTCGTGGCTTACCTCGCCGTCTCTCGTGATGATGCGGCATCCCTTGCTGCCGTTCTTGAGGCCGATTGCCTCGAGCACGGGGTTCTCGAACATTTTCTTTACAGCCGCGTCCACCGTGGCGCAGCCGCTTATGTTGAGCAGCTCCTCGACTCCCGGAAGGAGATAGGACGTGCAGTCAACGACCTCGCGTATCTGCGCGGCGCTGCTGTCGTCGCGGAGCAGCTCGGGACGGACGTTCGGGTCGAACGAGATTTTGCATCCCGCGTCTCTGAACATACGCACGACCTTGACGATTTTCTCGCCCATCGTGGGGCTTGCGGAAATACTGCATCCGCAGACGTGGAGCACCTCGTCGCCGGTAAGGTCAAGCTTTTCGGGCACGTCAACGTCGCCCGACGCGGCGTTGCCCATGTGGAATATAAACTTGCGCTCTCCGTCGCTGCCGTACGAAACGAACGCACAGCCCGTAGAAAGAGGAGAGAGCTTTACGCACGATACGTCGACTCCGTCGCCCTCGAGTCTGTCGAGCACGAGATGACCGAACTCGTCGTCGCCGACGCCGCCTATCATTGCGCTCTCTCCGCCGAGCCGCGCCACGCTGTCAACGAAGTTGGCGGGAGCACCGGACGGGAACGGGCCGCGGAAGGTCGCGGGTACGCCGAGAGGCATATCAACGTCCGGGCGCATTATCTCGACGAGTATCTCGCCGATTGTCCAAATTTTTGCCATAGCAGACTCCGTACATCAGTCAAATTTTGTGTGGAGGAATTCGAGCGAGCGCTTGATTTTCGCATCAAGCATTGCCTCGTCCGCACCGTCGGAAAGGTCACGCCATACCTTGATGTCGCGTCCTACGGCGCCGCCCTCCATCATAAAGGGCTCCATGACCACGTTGCCGGTGTATCCGATCTCACGGAGAGCCGCACCGATTTCGTCCCACGGGAGACGTCCCTCACCCGGGAGCTTGCGGTTTGCCTCGCCGAGGTGTACGTGACCGAGAAGGTCACCCGCCGTGCGGAACGCACCTGCGAAGCTGTCTTCTTCAATGTTCATATGGAAGGTATCGAGAAGGAGCTTTGCGCGCTTCTTGTCAACGTCGCGGCAGTAACGTACGCCCTCCTCTGCGGTATTGAGCAGAGTGGTCTCGAAACGGTTTACCACCTCAAGGCACATATCGACGTCGCACTCGTCGGCTACGTCGCACATACGGCGCATCGATTCAACGCTTCTGCCCCATATGCCCGCCTTGTCAAGGTCGCTGAAATCGTTCGGCCAGTAGGTGTAGGTAACGCCCACCATGCTCTTCGAGCCGACTTTCGTCATCTGCTTCATGATATCGGTGAGGAATTTGATTCCCGCCTCTCTGGTGGACGCATCCTTTGCGGCTACGTCGTACTTTTTGGCGGGTCCGATGTTTGAAGTTATCGCAAGACCGTAGCCGTCGCAGACCGCCTTCAGCTCGGCAAGCTCGGTATCGGACATTGTGAGAAGATCTCCCGCGGAGATTTCAAGAACGTCAAAGCCGATGTCGGCTACTTTCTTTGCGTAATACTTGTAGTCACCGTGCCATTCGTGTACCCAGTATGCGAAAAAGGTTCCGTATTTCATATATGCCTCCGAATATTAAGTTTTTCGTATTTATTATACTTTTTCCGAGGATGAAAGTCAACAAAGCGGTCAGATATTCATCGTTCTGCCCTTCGACACGGGAGTATCGAAAAGCAGCTCGTATTCCGCTCCGCAGCCGTCGTTTTCGGTTTCGAGAACTATGCGGAGAAATTCTTTCTTTTCATGCACGGGCAGGACGTACGATGCCGCAAGACCGCGCTTGTTGCTCATGGGTGCGACCGTGCCCGTCTCCCAGCCGGAGGTGTAAAGGACGTCGCCGCCGAGCATTATTTTAAGCGTCACCTTATCGCTGACGGACGTGAGCGTATCGTTATGATACCACACCTCAAAATCGAGTCTGTCGCCGCTTGCGTAAGCGTACGCGGGGATTCTCGCGCTCGCCATAACGGGGCGCAGTGCCTCCTTCACGGCGTAGTACGCGGGCTTGCGCACGTCGGGATACGACACGAGAGAATTGTTCGCCGCCGTAATCCACGGCTCGTTGAAGCACCAGTTTATCGCCATGGAGCAGTATCCCCACTGACGCCGTGCCTCCTCGAATGCCGCGCGGTAGCCGAAGCACTGAAGTCTTTCGGAATATGCGACCGTTTCCTCTATGGTTTCGGGCTTGCCGAAATAATGCTCTATAACGTCGAGGCATGCCCAGCGGCGCTCACCCCACGAGCCGAACGCGTGATGCACCGTCCAGTTTTCGGTGGGCATCGGCGGGAAAAGCTCGTCCTCGGGTATTATCTTTTTAAGCTGTGACACGGGCGCGATTGACGGGCAGCCGAACTCGGTGTACGCCGTGCGTGCGCTGTCCTGAAAGATTCTGAACAGCTCGTTTCCCTCGTCGTCACGGAAGACGTAGCCGCCGTGAGCCATGCCCGATACGGGAGACGTGGGAATAAACGAATGCTTTTTGTCCTCCTCGTAGCAGACGGCGTTCAGCAGACGGAGCGGGAGTGACTGCTCGGTCATTCCCGACCAGTCGTTGAACAGCTCGTTGCCGCCGCACCAGAATGCAAGGCAGGCGTGAGAGCGCAGAGCGCGAACGATGGACGTTGCCTCGCGCTTAAGCACGGAGAGGTAATGCCCGTCGTCGGTATAGAGGTTGCAGGCAAGCATGAATTCCTGCCATACCATGATGCCGTACTCGTCGCACACGTCGTAGAACTCCGGCTTCATTATGCCGCTTCCGCCCCAGACGCGGACGATATTCATATTTGCCTCCCTGACGGAGGAGATTACGTATTCGATATCGCTTCTCGCGACGTCGCCGGTGAACAGCTTAAGGCTGACGAGGTTCGAGCCCTTCGCGAACACGCGCACACCGTTGAGCTCAACCGTAATCGGCGCGGGATACTGTCCCTTCGGGAAGTCCTTCGGCTCGTGCTCCGTGCCCGCGTTCTGCACGAGGCGCACGGTACGGAAGCCGAACTTTTTGGTTTTTACGTCGGCGGCGGTTTTCACCTCGAACGTATAAAGGTAAGCCTCTCCGAGTCCCGAGCACCACCAGAGATTTACGTTCTCAAGCGTAAAAGACGGCTCACCGCCCGAATAAACAGTACGTCCGTCGGCATCGTATACGGTGTATACGGGTGAGGCGGCACAGTCTGCCTCGACTCTCACCCTTGCGGTTTTGGTATTAACGTCAAGGTCACAGAAGACCTCGAAATCGCGCACGCTTTCGTCCGTTACCGTCTCGATATACGCGGGAAGCCACATACCCGACACGATCAGACGGGGGTTCCAGTCCCAACCGTACGAATACGGCGGCTTGCACGTGTCCGCCGCCTCGGCGCGGTCGCGCACGATGGTTCCGTTCTTCGGATGAGGAAGAACGGTTACCTCAAGGCGCGAGTCCTCACGTATTTTGTCGGTCACGTCGAGCTTTACGGGAGTGTACATTCCCTCTCCCGCAAGGAGAACTTCCCCGTCAAGCTTTATTTCGTATTCGTAGTCGATACCTTCGGCAATGAAGAAGACGCGCTCGCCGGGGACGGCGGTATAGCATAGGTCGGTGTGATAGACCCACGTGTACCCCTCGGTAACCTCAAGTGCGGCGACGCTATTCGCATACATAAGGTCGCCAATACCCTTATATG
>JAZUGD010000173.1:0-6028 GCA_045641025.1 Eubacteriales bacterium | reverse complement strand
AGCTCACGCACGAATGCGGGGTCGTCACGCAGAACGTGAAGAAGGTAATGCTCAAGGCAGCCGGGACGGTACACGTTCCAGAATGCTTCACGCACGAGGTTCTCAACCTCGGCGCAGTCAGCGGCAGTTTCCCGACGAATGGTAGTGTTATTTTTGTTCATTGTTTACCCTCCTGAATATTGTTGTCTTCAATTACCGTAAGGCGGGAGGCAGGCGTATCGGCTGACCTCCCGGTCAGCAAACAATGCCCGAAGCGTAGTACTTGTTCAAACAGTACACTCCTGAAAAATAAAATTTATAATCAAACGAAATAGCCGGGGAGAAACGTATTTCTTACCGGCTATACGTGATTATTTGTTTTTGACGGCAGTCTTGTCTCCGCCGTTGAGCTTGTCAAAGTCGGTCGTGTCCGTATGCGGGATTTCCTTCCAGCCGACGTTGCGCGTAAAGAGGGCAACTACCTCGGCGGGGATGGAAAGGAAGAGGAAGAACGGCCACAGAAGAACCGATAGAATCTTCCGTACTATGCTGAAGTGCGGAATACGGTCACGCTCGATTATGTAAATGATGACGGACGAGGTCACGAGCAGCAGATACATGAACAGAATACCGGGCGCGGAAATCGTGAACCATCTCGTAACAACGTAAGAGAAGCTGCAGCCGAACAGCGGCGCAAAGAGGAACATGATTACCTGAAGCAGGTAAATCGCAACTCCGATAACGCATACGGGAAGAATGTTGACCGAAATATCGTAAGTCCAGAACTTGTGTATCTGTGTCTTTTCCTTTTCGGTTTTGCGGCGGGTGAAAAGCGTGCGGAGCAGGTCCTTCATGCGGTAAATGCACACGAGAAGGTGACCCTTCGACCAGCGCAGACGCTGACGCCACATGACTCTGAACTTCGTGGGCTGTTCGTCGTAGAATACCGCGTCATCGCAGTAGACGATAGGCGTTCCGCGAAGAATCTGGTCAACCGTGAACTCCCAGTCCTCGGTGAGAGTAACGTATTCCCAACCGTTCTTTACAAGCTCGGAGGGAACGACGTAGCCGGTACCCTGAACTCGCGTGGAGCAGCCGAGAACGGAGCGTCCGCGTGACTCGAAGCGGCATCCGTAAATAAAGTACAGACCGTACATCGAGGAGAGCAGGTTGGAGGCGAAGTTCTTCGAGTTTCTGAAGGAGGTTATAACGCACTCGCGTCCGCACGATACGAAAGCATCGTTCATGCGGCTGAAGTAGTTTTCGTCAAGAATGTTGTCGGCGTTGAAGAGGAAAAAGCCGTCGTAGTTTTCAACTCCGTAATCCTTGCGGATACAGTCGAAAAGATAGCGGAACGCATATCCCATCGTGCATTCGTTCGGGTTATTGTATTCGTACACGGTGGCACCGTGACTGCGCGCAACCTCGGCGGTGTTATCGGTACAGTTGTGAGCGATAACGAAAACCTGAAGCTTGTCCTGCGGGTAGTTGTTTTTGTATACGCTGTCTATTAAGTTTCCGACAACGGCTTCCTCGTTGCGGGCGGGGATGATGATACCGTATTTCAGACGCTCATCCGTTTCCGGAAACGTTTTTTTCTTGAATACACCTACGACACCGAAAACGAAGAAGTGAAGCGTAAGCAGACTCATCAGCGTGAAAAGACAGCCGATGAAAATGCATACGAAATCAACGTAGTTCATCGAAATGCTCCTTGGTGAAACGTAATAAAATGGTTTTACGGCAAATGCCGCAACGTACTGATTTTACCACAAATATATGTAAAATACAAGACGTAAAGGTAAACAATATATTAATGAAAAGTTTGTCGGATTACAGCATAATGAGCTAAAAAAGGCGCCGCCTTTGCAGGCGGCGCCGAAAACGGTGTTTTTTACTTATGCCCAGGACATCGTGGTGGGCTTCGGGTCACGGATCATGACCTTCTGAAGAAGAGCAACTGCCTTCTCAAGACCCTCGTCGATAGTCATAAGGCTGTCCTCGTGCTCGATGGAAAGAACTCTGTCGTAACCTACGAGACGGAGGTTCGATACGAAATCACGCCAGAAGTCCTCGCCGTGACCGTAGCCTACGGTACGGAATACCCATGCACGGTGAATCTCGTCACTGTAATGCTTGGTGTCGAGGTTACCGATGTTCGCGGAGTTGATGGGATCGATCTTGGTGTCCTTCGCGTGTACGTGGTAGATGGCGTCGCCGAGGTAACGGACTGCGGCAACGGGGTCGATACCCTGCCAGAAGAGGTGAGACGGGTCGAGGTTTGCACCGATAACGTCGCCTACGGCGTCACGGAGCTTCAGGAGAGTCTCGGGGTTGTATACGCAGAAGCCGGGGTGCATCTCAAGTGCGATGTGAGTAACGCCGTGAGACTTTGCGAAAGCGCAGGCATCCTTCCAGTACGGAATGAGCACTTCGTTCCACTGATAGTCAAGCACCTGAAGGTATTCCTCGGGCCATGCGCAGGTAGCCCAGTTGGGCATCTTGTCGCCCTTTGCTCCTCCGGGACAGCCGGAGAAGGTGATTATCGTGTCGATGCCGCACTTCTCGGCGAGAAGAACGGTGTTAACGAAATCGTTATGATATCTCTCGGCCTCTGCGGGGTCGGGATGAACGGGGTTGCCGTGGCAGGAGAGAGCGCAGAGCTCAACACCGCTCTTTACAAACTCGCTCTTGAACTTTTCAAGTGCAGCGGGATCTGCAAGAAGCTTTTCGGGGTCGCAGTGTGCCTTTCCGGGGTAACCGCCGGCACCGATTTCGGCTGCGTCTACACCGAGGGAGGCAAGACGTGCAAGAACCTCGTCAAGGGGCTTGTTACCGTAAAGGTTGGCAAGTACGCTGAGTTTCATAATTTGTCCTTTCTCAAGTACGTGCCCACGGAGAACCGTGGGCACGAGGTGATTTATTATTTGTCGAGGAATACGATGTCGCCGGTAGCAGCGGAGGTGTAGATAGCCTCAAGTATTCTCGTTACGGTGTATGCCTGATAGGGAAGAACGCACGGGTCGGTGTTGTTTACGACTGCGTGGATCCACTGACGTGCTTCCTTGGTACCTGCATCCTCGTTGGGGTTTCCGTCGAAGAATGCAACTCCGCCGGCACCGAAGTTGATGTCGGTGATGAACTGTCTGCCGTTACGTACGCCGTTCAGACGGAGGCCGCCCTTCATGTCTGCGCCGCCCTCGGTACCGCAGATGGTGCAGGATGCTTCCATGGAGTCTGCGATGTTGAGAGCCCAGGAGGATTCGAGGTTGATGGTGGAGCCGTCTTCCATTACGATGAAGCCGAACGCGCTGTCCTCAACGGTGAAGTCCTTCGGATCCCAGTCGCCCCATGCGTTGGCGCTGTTCTTCTGATTGTTGAGCTTGTGGAAGGTGGTACCGCAAGCATACTTGGGCTTGTAGTTGTTCATCATCCAGAGGGTGAGGTCGAGGGAGTGGGTACCGATGTCGATGAGGGGACCGCCGCCCTGCTCATACTCGTTGAGGAACACGCCCCAGGTGGGAACCGCACGACGGCGGATAGCGAGTGCCTTACCGTAGTAGATGTCACCGAAAGTACCTGCAAGAGCTTCCTGCTTCATGTACTGGCACTCGGGACGCTGTCTGTTCTGGTAACCGATGGTGAGCTTTCTGCCGGTACGTTCAGCGGCGTCGAGCATCTTCTTGGCTTCTGCGGAGTTGATAGCCATGGGCTTCTCGCACATTACGTCCTTACCTGCCTCGAGAGCATCAACGGTGATGAAGCTGTGAGCTCTGTTAGGAGTGCAGACGTGTACTACGTCGATGGTCTTGTCCTCAAGAAGCTTCTTGTAGTCGGTGTAGACCTTTGCGTCGGGAGTACCGTAGTCTTTCTTTGCTTTCTCGGCCTTTTCGATTATAAGGTCACAGAAAGCAACCATCTCAACGTTCGAGAGATGACTCAGAGAGGGCATGTGCTTGCCGTTGGCGATACCGCCGCAGCCGATAATACCTACTCTGACCTTGTCTGATGCCTGAATAGCCATAATAACCTCCGGGTTATATAAAAATAAAATAATTTCATACGTATGTATGTACTTATATTTTAATACAATTACGTTTTTAAATCAACCCATTTGAGCGAATTTTTTCATATTTCGGATATCTTTCGTACCTATCGTCTCACGCCGTTGACAATAAGTCGGTACAATGGTAAAATATAGGTGCAGATCATATCGAAACGGAAGTGATTTTTACGGGACTTGAAGCTTTCGCGGCATCCGACCGCGCGCTTTTTGCAGATATACTCGAGGGGATACGCCGCGGCAGTACGGTCGTGTTTTTCGAAAGCGACACCGGCGTTCTCGCAAGAGAAATGGATACGGGACTTTTCATGCTCGCATCATCTGACGGATATGAGGGCGTAAAGCTTCTCGAAAAGGTAATCGCCACGGGTGAGGCCGTCGTTTACCGCGGCTTCGGCGACAACCGGAAAGAGATACATAACGCCATGCTCGCCCGCGGCACGGAGCTCGGCTACGCCAAGACAAAGCCCTGCGTGCAGATTCTCTACGAGAAAAAAGAGCTTCTCCCGCTTGAGGGCACGCTTGAATTCCGCCATCCCGAAGAGTCGGACTACGGTTTCGTCCGTTCGACCTATCATATTGTATCGGACGACGAGCTCACCGCCACGATAACGAGCGACGATTTCTTCTGCGGGTACGACCGCGGCGGGCACGCCGTAACCTATGCGGGAATACATCCCGAGGGCTCTCTCGGACTTCTGTACGTTACTCCCGAATGCCGCGGGCTCGGCTACGGCCGTGAGACGGCATCGTTTATGATAAACCACCAGACAGAGCTCGGGCGGCTTCCGTACGGGCAGGTCTACGCCGATAACGAGGCGTCGCTGGCGCTTCAGAAAAAGCTCGGATTTACGTTCTCGCGTGCGTACACGAGCTGGATGTGGAAGCCGGAAGAATGAGACTTTTCGTAGCGGTCGAGCTTCCCGAAGACGTTCGGGATAATATCGCCTCAAGTGCCGAAGCACTCCGGGGAATGTCGCGCTCAGGTACCTTCTCACGCAGGGAAAACTATCATATCACCCTCGCTTTTCTCGGAGAGGTCGACGGGGGCAGGGTGCCTTCACTCCGCGAAGCCCTTGACCGCGCCGCGCAGTCGTGTACTCCCGCGCTTGTGAAAATCGGCGGAATCGGACATTTCGGCGGCATGCGCGGAGAGGGGGACGTGAGATACCGTCACGTCTCGTCCGACGGCACTCTTGAGAGAATGGCGGAGGTGGTAAGGCGCGAGCTTGCACGGACGGGGTTTACGTTTGACCCGAAGCCCTTCCGCGCACATATCACAATAGCGCGCCGCGTAAAGCTTTGCGAGGACGCGGACGTACGCGCACTGTCGCTGTCACTCCCCGAAACCGTAATTTCGGCAGACTCGTTCACGCTCATGCTTTCCGAAAGACTCGACGGGAAACTGACTTATACACCGCTATACCGCGTTCATATTTGAAAAAGCACTTGAAAAAAGTACATAATTGTGTTAAAATATCGTGAACAATTCCCATTCAGGAGAATACTATGAAAAATACAAAGAGAATAATCGTAATAACGTCCGCTCTTGCAATAACGGCGGCTTTGTCATCCTGCGCAAGCGGTCCCAACGTAATTAATTACTATGAAACGAACGGCGAGGGGACACATATGACCGTGCCCGAGATCACCGTTCCCTCCGCTCCCGAGCCCACCGGTATGGGAACCGAAAAGGTTGCGGAAATTCTTCTCGGTTGTGACCGTTGGGAATACGCACCCGACGGCGGTGACGCATACTCGATGACCGTAGAGAAAAACGAAAACGGAACGCTCGGATTCGTTTGTACGCATACCGGAACCGACGGTACTTCCGATAAGACCACCGGTGAAATCACCGCGGGTGACAACGACGACCTTCTGTTCGTATATACGCTTGAAGACGGAACGCAGGGTGTCGTACACACCAAGTGCAGAATTTCAAGCACCATGATATTTGTCGAAAAAGACAACTCCTCGCCTCTGTTC
>JAZUGD010000172.1:0-3700 GCA_045641025.1 Eubacteriales bacterium | reverse complement strand
AATGAGGTCACCACCTTCAAACGATAAGTACGGTAAGGCTGTATGTCTGTAAACAAACTTTCAGAACGCACAGACCAAAGCACTCCCTTGATAGGGAGGGGGGACCGCGGCAGCGGTGGGTGAGTAGGTTGAAGTTTTGCGGAGCAAAACAACATATTAAAGAAACTGCATAGACGGACGCTGCTGCGAATCGCTCGGGGGACTACTCATCCGTCGGCTTCCGCCGACACCTTCCCTGGCAAGGGAAGGCTTGGGTTTACGGTACCTTGAAGTAAGTCTACCGACATAAAATCACACCATAATTCCGAATTCAGCATTAGTTCTGCGTTCATTTATGGTATTTCGTTCCCTTCAGTATCTCGAACGAGCGGTATATCGCCTCGCACAGCATAACGGCGGCGAGACGGTGCGGGAACGTGAGTGCGGACATGGAGAGCCGCAGATCCGCCGCCTTCTTTACCTTGTCGGAGAGACCGTGAGACGAGCCGATGACGAAGCATATCTCTCCGTCGCCCGAGACGGCGGCGTCGCCGATGTAGGCGGCAAGCGCCTCCGAGGTCATCTGTTTGCCCTCGATGCACAGCGCGACGAGACGTGCGCGCTTCGGCACGGCGGCGAGAATCGCGTCACCCTCCTCGTCGAGAGCGGCACAAATCTGCGCGTCGGTCGGGCTCTTGCCTCCGCTCACCTTGCAGGCGGACGACTCCTTCAGCCGCACCTCCTCGAAGGTGCAGAGAGCGGAGAGGCGTTTTTTATATTCCGCGACGGCTTCCTTATAATAGGATTCGTTCAGCGCGCCGACGGCGATAAGTTTGATTTTTTGCATTAGCGATATCTGTTTTTCGTCTTTGCGCGGATTCTCGCGGAGACGAGAACGTATGCAACCGTCAGAATTATCGCGGTCACGATAATGACGATGAACGTCGGGCTCTTCGTGAACGTTTCAATCTGGTCGAGGATATTGAGGAACTCGCTCCGCTCGATGTCAACGGTGGTCACGAGGTCGGAGGAGCCTATCGTCACGCCCTTGTACGAGACGCTGACGATGCCCGCAAGGCTGTCCTTCTTCACGGGCGCGTTCAGCGCGTCGTGATAGAGGCTGTAGCCGTACTCGATTTCCTTCTCAATGTCGGTCTCGGACGGGAGGTACACGCGCAGGGAGTCCTTCGGCACGAGAGAGACGTGGTCGACGACGGACGAAAGACGCACGGGCGTCTCGCAGATAAGCGTGTCGGGTGAGAGCACGTCGAAATATCTCCATGCGGAGAACGCCCAGTCGAACAGGGCGTGCGCCGCCTCGTAGGCGTAGTTCTTCTCGTTATCGTAGTTCGCGCCCATGACGACGGTGAGGTACGTGAGGTCGCCGTCCGCATTCTCGGCGGTGGCGACGAGGCACGAGCCCGCAACGGTGGTGCCGCCGGCGTTCATGCCGGTCGCGCCCTCGTAGCGGTAGGGTACGTCGTACGTGTCGTAATACTTCGAGATAAGGCAGTTACGGCTGTAAATGTTGCGGAACGAGGAGAGGTTCGTCTCCTCCATTACGTATTTCGCAGCCGCGACAATCTCGCGCAGAAGCGGGAGAGAGTACGCGTACTTCGCAATAGCCGCGGTGTCCGCAACCGTCGTAACCATCTTGTCGTCGTGAATACCCGTCGGGTTGGTGTACTTGGTTTTCATCGCGCCGAGAAGCGACGCCTTCGTGTTCATGCGGGCGACGAATTTCTCCATCGCCGTCTGCTCGGGGTCGTCGGTCGCAACCGGCTCGCCGAGGTCGACCACCGCATGCGCAAGCACGCACGCCGCGTCGTTCGCGCCGCCCATCAGGCAGGCGTAAAGCATGTCGCGCACGGTGACAATCTCGCCGTCAACGAGTCCGATATTGTTGCCCGTAGCCTTACGGAGCATTTCCGCGGTTACGGTGATTTTAAGATCGGGTTTGGCACCCAGCGCCTCGACCGCGAGGATACCCGTCATAAGCTTGACGGTCGACGCGGGAAAGAGCACCTTTTCGGTATTGTACTGGTACAGCTCGACCTCGTTCTCGAAGTTGTAGAGGTATGCCGAGGCGATTCCCGTAAGAGCGGGCGGCTCGGTCGAGAGCGGTATTTTGTCGCCCGTGTCGGTCGCGGGTGCTTCGGTAACCGCCGCCGTCTCATCCGCGAAAACGGATACGGCAAACGGCAGTACGAGCAGAAGCGCCAGCAGAACGGACAGAAGTTTTCGCGTCATCTTCATCAGTGCGCGAGCATGATCGCGCCGGCGAGACGGACGGAGAGGATGTGGCAAGCCTCATCCCCGAACACGCCGTTCATGTAAGCCTTGTATTCCTCGGCGAGAGCCGTGGGAACGAACGCCTGAATCGTGCCGGCAAAGCCGCCGCCGTGAACTCTCCATGCGGCACCGGTGCCCGCAAGCTTGTTCTCGGTGAGGCAGAGCGCGAGGGAAAGACCCTGCTCCTCGACGTTCTTCGTGGTATATACGTTCTGGAGGTACTTGTAGCTTGAGTTACCGGAGGCGAGAACTCCCTCAAGGAAGCCCTTGACGTCGCCTGCCTCAAGTGCCTTGACCTGCTCTGCGACACGGTCGTTCTCGGCGATGAAGTGGAGTGCGCGGAGGATTGCGCGGTCACCGACCTTCTCGCGGAGCTCGGGAACCTTTGCGACTACGTCGGCTGCGGTAAGTCCGCGAAGCACGGGCTGACCGAGGATTGCCGCAACCGCCTTCATCTCGGCGGGAACGGACGCATAGTCGGCGTTGAGGTCGGCGTGGTTGCCGCCCGTGTTGACGATGCAGAGGGAGTAGCCCTCGGCGGTGAGGTCGAAGTCCATCTTCTTGATTATCGGGTTCTTCGGGTCGGCGAAGTCAATCGTGATGAAGCCGCCGACTGCGCATGCGGTCTGGTCCATGAGTCCGCACGGCTTGCCGAAATACTTGTTCTCGGCGAACTGGGACATCTTTGCGATTTCCACGTTGTCGACCTTGCCGTCGTTGTAAAGGTGGGAGAGGATGTTGCCCATCATGACCTCGAATGCGGCGGAGGAGGAAATACCGCTTCCCTTGAGCACGTTCGAGGTGGTGTATGCGTCAAAGCCGCCTACGGCGAAGCCCGCGTCGAGCATTGCTCTCTCCATGCCCGCGATGATGGAGGCGGAGGTGAAGAACTTGGACTCGTCGGGAGCGTCAACTGCCTCTGCGGGAACGACGTCCTCGGGGAAGCCCTCGCTCTTTACGCGAACGACTCCGTCGTCACGCTTTGCGGCGATGGCGATGATGTCGAGGTTGATGGACGCGGCGATAACGCGGCCGTAGTTGTGGTCGGTATGGTTACCGGAAATCTCGCTTCTTCCGCCTACGGAGAAGAGTGCGACGTCACGCACGCCTTCCTTGTCGTAAGCCTCTGCGAACTCGTCGATGAGACGGCAGATTCTCGCGCGGTATTTCTCGATTCTTCTCGCACCTATGCCGCATTTCGCGTCAAGGTCGGCGTCAAGCCCGCCGGAGATTACGAGGTTTTTCAGTTCGTTCAGTTTCATGGTAATGGGTCCTTTCGTATGTGAGGTTTTATATTGATCGTTTGTTATAATGATATCGTTTTTCTGCGAAAAACGGTGATATATCGGCAAAGCCGATATGATATACACCTGACGGTGTATGATATACGCTTCTGAGAAGCGTATTGCGGAAGAAAACCGCAAGCGGT
>JAZUGD010000171.1:0-7312 GCA_045641025.1 Eubacteriales bacterium | reverse complement strand
GGGCTCGAGAAAGTCTACTCCTTATGCAGCTCAGATGGCTTCCGAAGTCGCTGCAAAGGGTGCAGTAGAGCACGGTATGAAGACTGTTGAAGTATTTGTGAAGGGTCCCGGTTACGGACGTGAATCCGCAATCAGAGCACTTCAGACCGCGGGACTGGACATCACCCTTATCAAGGACGTAACTCCCATTCCCCACAACGGCTGCCGCCCGCCTAAGCGTCGCCGCGTATAATCTTTTAGGAGGATACAAACTATGGCAAGATATACAGGTCCCTCCTGCAAGCTTTGCCGCAGAGAGGGTAAGAAGCTCTTCCTGAAGGGCGACCGCTGCCTTACCGACAAGTGCGCACTTGTAAAGCGCTCCACCGTTCCCGGACAGCACGGTGCAGGTCGTAAAACCGTTAAGGAATACGGTCTCCAGCTCAGAGAGAAGCAGACTGCTCGCCGTTACTACGGTGTTCAGGAGAAACAGTTTAAGAAGTACTACGTTAAGGCCGACAAGCAGGAAGGTATCGCAGGTGAGAACCTCCTCAGCCTTCTCGAGCGCCGCTACGACAACGTAGTTTACAGAATGGGTCTTGCATCCAGCCGTAAAGAAGCTCGTCAGCTCATCCGTCACGGTCACTTCACCCTCAACGGTAAGAAGGCGGACATTCCGTCCATCATTACCAAGGTCGGCGACGTTATCTCCGTAAAGGAAAAGAGCCGTTCCAGCGAGAAATTCAAGGCGCTTGCAGAAGTTATGGAATCCGTTATCGCTCCGAAGTGGCTTGACGTTGACGTTGATAACCTCAGCGCAAAGGTCGTAGCAATTCCTCAGCGTGACGACGTTGACTTCCCGTTCGAAGAGCAGCTCATCATCGAGCTTTATTCCAAGTAATAACCTTTGCCGTCGAGGGCTGTATTCCGCATCCCGCTTCGCGTCGGGAGCTGCGGTGCGCATAACGGCGTGAGCCGCAGGCGGCAAATATCCGCGGCCCGGTATTACTTGAAATAACGGGACGTAAAACGCGAAAACACGGACTCGTTTCCGCAAATATTATGACGGAGGGTTATTATAATGATTGAAATAGAAAAGCCGAACATATCCACTGAGGATATGTCCGATGATGGCAGAAGTATCAAGTTCGTTGTAGAGCCTCTTGAGAGAGGTTACGGGGTGACCCTCGGCAACTCTCTTCGCAGGATTCTTCTCAGCTCGCTTCCGGGTGTAGCTGTAACCAACATCAAGATTGACGGAGTTCTTCAGGAAATCCAGACTGTCGAAGGTGTCAAGGAGGACGTTTGTGAAATCGTTCTCAACGTAAAGGGAATCAATGCGAAGCTCTATACCTCCGGTCCCAAGATGTGTGTCATTGACGTAACCGGTCCCTGCACTGTCACCGCAGGTGACATCATGACCGATTCCGATATCGAAATTCTCAATCCCGAGCAGCATATCGCAACCGTAAGCGAAGGCAAGCGCTTCTATATGGAGCTCAACTTCGACAACGGCCGCGGCTACGTTTCGTCAGATCGTAACAAGCAGCTCTACATTGAGCAGTCCGGCGGAGTATCCGCTCCCATCGGAACGATATTCACCGACTCCATCTACACGCCCGTTTACAACGTGAACTACACCGTCGACAATACCCGTGTAGGCAACATCACCGACTACGACAGACTCGTACTCGAGGTGCTCACCAACGGCACTATTTCGGCGAAAGAAGCGGTTTCTATTGCGGCCAAGATACTCAACGAGCATCTCGCCCTATTCATCGACCTTTCCGATGAAATAGGTAAGACTCAGATTATGACTGAGCGTAAGGAAACTGTTCAGGGTAAGATCCTTGAGATGACCATTGAGGAGCTTGACATGTCCGTAAGAAGCTTCAACTGTCTGAAGCGTGCGGGCATTGATACGGTACAGGATCTGACCACCAGAACCAAGGCTGATATGATTAAGGTCAGAAACCTCGGCCAGAAATCGCTCGAAGAAGTAATTCAGAAGCTTCACTCTCTCGGACTTGATCTCAAGAAAGAAGAAGATTAAGTTCAGTTACGAAATTTCAGCAAAAGGAGGACATGACAAATGCCCGGTACCAGAAAACTCGGCAGAACTTCCGCTCACAGACAGGCAATGCTTCGCGGCATGGTTACCTATCTTCTTGAGAACGGCACCATCGAGACCACTCTCACCAGAGCAAAAGAAGTTCGCAGCATGGCTGAGAAAATGATAACACTCGGCAAGACCAACACTCTTGCAAGTCGCCGTCAGGCTCTCGCATACATCACCAAGGAAGACGTTGTTACCAAACTCTTCTCCGAAATCGCACCTAAGTATGCAAAGGTAAACGGCGGTTACACCGCTATCTACAAGCTCGGTCCCCGTCACGGTGACGCAGCTGAGATGGCAGTAATCAAGCTCATCGACGCTGAGTAAGATAAAAGAAATAACGGATGCTTCAAAGCGAAGCATCCGTTTTCTTTTTGTGCTTATTGAAAAACAGTCCGTGCGATGATATAATATAGCTATGAAAGCATTAAAGATTATCGGTAAAATATTACTGTGGGTGCTTTTTGCATTCCTTGCAATTATGACAATAGGCTCGGCAGAACTCGGAAGCATTGCGGCGGTACCGTTTGCGGTATCCGCCGTGCTCGTTATGCCGATAAAGCCGGTAGACAAGCTGTGGAGCATCATTCTCCGCGAAAAAGAAGACGTACCGGAGCCCGTGCGCTCGGCAGCGCCGCTTCCCGAGAAGAAAAAACGCAAACGCAGGTACACCGTTCGTCCCGCGGCTATCGCCGTGCTTATCCTTGTTGCGCTCATTATGCTCGGCGTAACCAATGAGGGAGAATCGGACGGCGTAAGCACGGAAACCACGGTCACAACCGCCGTGACCGAGAGCACCGTCACGGAAACCACCGCCACCGCAGAAACTGCTGCGCCTTACGAAACCACGGCAACCACCGCAGTCACGACTACCTCGGTTACAACCACCGCAGTTACGACTACCGCAGCTACAACGTCGGAACCCACGCCACCGCCTGCTTTTGATCCCTCGTCGGTTCCCGCATTTTCGGGAAAGCCGTATATCGAAGTCAACGGCAGCGTGCCGTTCTTTGATAAATCCGAAATCGTCCCGGAGCCGTTCGAGCGGTACAGCCCGCTTGATTCTCTCGGCAGATGCGGCACGGCTTACGCCTGTGTCGGAATCGAACTGATGCCCACGGATGAAAGAGGCAGCATAGGCATGATAAAGCCTACGGGCTGGCATACCGTGAAATACGACAACGTAGAGGGCAAGTATCTTTATAACCGCTGTCACCTTATCGGATATCAGCTTACCGGAGAGAACGCAAACGTGCAGAACCTCATTACGGGTACCCGATACATGAATATGACGGGTATGCTGCCGTTTGAGAATATGGTCGAGGACTACGTGCGTGAAACGGGCAACCACGTGCTTTACCGCACCACACCCGTTTTCGGAGGCGATAACCTCGTAGCCGACGGCGTACTGATGGAAGGACTCTCCGTCGAAGACGGCGGCGACGGCGTGCGCTTCTGCGTGTTCTGCTACAACGTACAGCCGGGCATCACCATTGATTACGCGACGGGCGAGAGCACCGCGGACGTACCCGTCACAACGACGACAGCCGAAACGACGACTGCTTCTTCAGCCGTTCCCGACAGAGGAATACCGGTCACACCCGACGTTGAGACGCCGTCCGATACACACGAATACGTCGTGAACGTAAGCAAAAGTTCTCACCGTTTCCATTATCCCGGGTGTCCATCCGTGGGACAAATGTCCGAGAAAAACAAAATGTTCGTGACTGCTACACGTGACGAGCTTATCGCGCAGGGCTATATACCGTGCGGCAACTGTAACCCCTGATTTTATAAAACTCAAAACGCATTATGGTTTGACATAATGCGTTTTTTGTGATATAATACACTAAATATGCATATAATTCGGTTATAAAGTAATTATACCGATAAAAACACAGTTTATGCACGGAAAGGCGAAACAATGAACAAGCTTAAAGTAGGAATCATCGGTGCAACAGGAATGGTCGGTCAGAGACTCATCACTCTGCTTGAAAACCACCCTTATTTTGAACTTACGCGGCTCGCGGCAAGCGGACGTTCGGCAGGCAAGATTTATTCCGAGGCGGTACTCGGCCGCTGGAAGATGAACGTCGCCGTTCCTTACAGAGTAATGTCCATGCCCGTATACGACGCCGCCGACGTCGAAAGATTCGCGGAAGGACTCGACCTTGCGTTCTGTGCCGTCAATATGAAAAAAGACGAGGTTTTAGCACTTGAGGAAGCCGTTGCAAAGGCAGAGCTTCCCGTTGTTTCGTGCAACTCCGCAAACCGCTGGACTCCCGACGTACCCATGATGATTCCCGAGGTCAACGGTGACCACGCCTCGGTTATCGCGCATCAGAGAGAGCGTCTCGGCACCAAGCGCGGCTTCATCGCCGTAAAGCCCAACTGCTCGATTCAGGGTTACGTTCCGACTCTTACTCCTCTCCGTGCGTTCGGCATAAAGAAAATCGCCGTAACCACCTTCCAGGCTATCTCCGGCGCAGGCAAGACCTTCAAGGAATGGCCCGAGATGATTGACAACGTAATTCCGTACATCGGCGGCGAGGAAGAGAAGAGCGAGAGGGAGCCTCTCCGTATCTGGGGTACTGTTGAGAACGGCGTAGTCGTTCCCGCAGAGGAGCCCGTCATCACCGCACAGTGCGTGCGCGTTCCCGTGACCGACGGTCACCTTGCGTCCGTTTTCGTATCGTTCGAGCATACTCCCACCGAGGAAGAGATTCTCAAGGCATGGAAGGAATATAAGGGCGAGCCGCAGACTCTGGGACTTCCGTCCGCACCCGAACAGTTTATCACCTATTTCGACGAGCCCGACAGACCGCAGACCAAGCTTGACCGTGATATTTACGGCGGTATGGGCGTTACCTGCGGCAGACTCCGCCGTGATACCATATTCGATTATAAGTATATCGCTCTCGCGCACAACACCCTTCGCGGCGCGGCGGGCGGCGCGGTAGAAACCGCGGAATTCCTTTACAGAAAAGGCTATCTTGACTGAAAAGAGGAGAAAGACGTGAAAATTGCGATTGACGGACCGGGCGGAGCGGGAAAAAGCTCCGTTGCGAAAATTATAGCAAAGGACCTCGGGCTCGTTTACGTCGATACCGGAGCCATGTACAGAACCGTAGGGCTCTATATGAGAAGACAGGGCGTCAATACCGCGTCGGCAGACGAGGTAGCACCGCTTCTCGACGGCGTAAAGCTTGAAATAGTCTGGGGTGACGAGGGGCAGAGAATGATGCTCTGCGGCGAGGACGTATCCGAGGCGATACGTACGCCAGAGGCATCGCTTGACGCGTCTGCCGTATCTGCCATTCCCGCCGTCAGACAGTTCCTTCTGGGAGTGCAGAGAGACCTCTGCGACAAGGGCGGCGTTATAATGGACGGCAGAGACATCGGTACCGTTATAATGCCCGACGCGGACCTCAAGATTTTCCTCGTAGCCTCGCCCGAGGCAAGAGCCCGCCGCCGCTACGACGAGCTCGTTGCCAAAGGCAAGGACGTGCGCTTCGAGGACGTTCTCGAAGAGATGAATCAGCGTGACGCGCAGGACAGCGGACGCGAAATCGCACCGCTCGTACCCGCTGACGACGCGATAATCGTAGATAACTCCGACATGAATCTCGAGGAAACCGCAGTTTACATCGAAGGACTTGCGAAATAATGAGCTTTTATAAAGTAATGTACTCCATCTTCAACGTGCCGCTTCGCCTGCTTTACCGCATCCATGCGCACGGGGAAGAAAACATGCCGCGTGACCGCGGGTGTCTCATCTGCTGTAACCATACCAGCCGTGCGGACACTATCGCGATTGCGGCGGGACTTAAGTGCCGGCCTTGCTTCATGGCAAAGAAGGAGATATTCAAAATCCCGCTTCTCAGACTTCTGTTCAAGGGCCTCGGCGCTTTCCCGGTCGACCGCGGCGGTGCCGACGTCGGTGCGATAAAGAAGGCTACCTCAATCGTAAAGGACGGCGGGCTTCTCGCCGTATTCCCGCAGGGCACGAGACGCAAATTCGTCGACCCGCGCACGACTCCCGTAAAGGGCGGAGCGGGGCTTATAGCGTACAGAACGGGAGTTGACGTAGTTCCCGTATATATTAAAACCGCAAAAAACCACGTAGCCCCCTTCAGACGTACCGACATCTACTGCGGCAAGCCGATTAAGTTCGAGGAACTCGGCTTTACCGACGGCGGCCGCGCCGAATATCAGGCGGCAACCGAATATATCTTCGATAAGATATGCGCTTTAGGCGAGGGCTCGACCGATGAGCAGGTATAAGGGAATTCTGCCCGCATCCGTCACGGTTGCGGAAAGCGCGGGCTTCTGCTTCGGCGTGCGCCGTGCCACCGAGGCGGTCGAGAGACTGCTTGAGTCCTACGACGGCAAAATATACACTCTCGGCAGACTCATACATAACGACGGGTACGTCGCCCACCTGAAAGAGAAGGGCGTCGGCGAAATCTCCGGTGACGACATTCCCCGCGTATGCGACGAGGCAAAAGCGGGTAAGGCGGTAACCGTGGTAATACGCGCTCACGGTGAAACGAGAGAAAATCTCGACGCGCTTGAAAAATGCTCGGCTGAATATCCCAATCTTCACGTGCTCGACTGCACGTGTCCTTACGTCAATAAGGTAAGACGCATCGCGGGCGAGGCATCGGGCGACGGTAAGCTGTTCGTCCTTATCGGGGCAGAGGAGCATCCCGAGGTGAGGGGCATCATGAGCTGCACCGCGGGAGAGGGACACGTCTTCCCGGATGCGGATTCTCTTTCCGCATGGCTCAGCGAAAAAGCCCCCTCTCCGGACAAAATTCACCTGTCCGTGGCGGCACAAACCACTCAAAAACTGACAGAGTGGAAAAAATGTTTGGAAATTCTCAAAAAACAATTTACAAACGCAGAAATTTTTGATACAATATGTAAGGTTACGGAAGAACGCCAGAGAGAGGCGAGAAGCCTTGCTCAGAATTCCGACGTAATGCTCGTCATAGGCAGCTCCGGCAGCTCGAACACCGTGAAGCTGTACGAGATATGCAAATCTCTGTGTGAGAGAACGTATCTTGTCGAGGACGTCGAACATACGGGAGACGTCGTAGTCCGTGACGGCGATAAATTGTCCATAACTGCCGGTGCATCGACACCGTACAGTGTAATTCAGGAGGTAAAAAACACCATGGAGCAAATGGAAAATTTTGCAGAACTGCTTGAAGC
>JAZUGD010000170.1:0-23169 GCA_045641025.1 Eubacteriales bacterium | reverse complement strand
ATTCCCAGATTATGCGTTGGGTTAACGCCTGCAAGCATCAAGGAGATGCTGACCTGGTACGAGCTCTCAAAATGTCAAATACGATTTGCCGAATCGTACTTGACATTTGTCAAAAGACGTGCTATACAAATGTCAACTCTGGAATGGAGGTACTGTAATGTTTATCGGCAGAGAAAGCGAACTGAAAACGCTGAATAATCTTTATAAATCCGACCGATTTGAATTTGTCGTGATCTACGGCCGCCGCCGTGTCGGCAAGACGGCGCTGATCAACGAGTTCATCGGCAAGAAAAATGCAATATATTTTATGGGTGTCGAAAGCAACGCCAAGCAGAATCTTGAAAACTTTTCGGCAAGCATTATCGAGTACGTCGGCGGCATCGAAGCGGAAACGTCTTTCGCTTCCTATCAGGCAGCGCTCGAATACGTATTCCGCCTTTCCGAAAAGGAACGTATTATCCTCGCCATTGACGAATATCCCTACGTCGCCCGCGGCTCCAAGAGTCTTGCATCGACCTTGCAGCTGCTGATCGACAAATATAAAGACACGTCGAAGATGATGCTGATTCTCTGCGGCTCGTCGATGTCGTATATGGAGGATCACGTTCTTGCCTATAAAGCCCCGCTCTACGGCAGACGCACCGCACAGCTGAAACTTCTGCCGTTCACGTTTGACGAGACCTGTCGTCTGTTCGGCAAGTTTGGGGGCGAGGAGAAGGCGCTTCTCTACGGAATGTTCGGCGGCACGCCTCAGTACCTGCTCCAGGTGGACGACAAAATGAGCGTTGCCGACAACGTGAAAAACACCTTTTTGAATCCGGCAAGTGCCATTTTCGAGGAACCGGTCAATCTCTTAAAGCAGGAAATCCGTGAGCCGGCGATCTATACGGCAATCATCACGGCGATCGCCACCGGCTCATCCCGTATGTCCGAGATCTGCTCCAAGGTCGGCGAAGAAACGAACACCGTTTCCGCCTATATCAAAAATCTTGTTACCCTCGGTATCATTCAGAAGGAATCTCCCTACGGCGAAAAAAGTTCCAAGAAGTCCATCTATTCCATCTCGGATAATATGTTCCGCTTTTGGTATCGCTTTGTTCCCGAAAACACGTCGGTTATCGCCCGCGGCGCCGCCGATCTTGCGTACAAACGTATCGAGCCGGAGATGTCGTCATATATGGGCGGTGTGTTCGAAGATATCTGCACGCAGTATCTTTGGAAGCAGCTGCTGGACGGCAAATCCCCCGTCGATTTCCGTGACCTCGGACGTTGGTGGGGTACGAATGCGAAAACCAAACGCCAAGAAGAAATCGACATTATGGGAACGGACAAAGATACCGCCCTTTTTGCCGAGTGCAAATGGACGAACGAAAAGGTCGACCTCGGTGTATTAGAAACGCTTGTCGAGCGCAGTAATCTGTTCAGCTATAAGGACAAGCATTTTTATCTCTTTGCAAAGTCCGGCTTCACAAAGGGCTGTGCCGATAAAGCCGTCGAACTCGGCAACGTCACGCTCGTCACCTACGACGAAATGCTGAACGCATAAAACGAACGAAATCGAACTGATAACACGCTCTTATTATGCATATTCTTTTTTGTGTTGCTTGAATCTGCAGCGCAGATGTATTTGACATTCCGGAATAAAAAACAGAACTCATGATTTTTCATTATTATTGTTTAATTGCAAAAAACTGTTTTTCATATTTTACGAAGAAAAATAGTGGTTTTCAGGACTCCCTCTAACGGCAATACCGTTTCTGAACAAAGTTGTCCTTAAACGTTGTTGTATATTAGTGAACACATTTTGAAGCAGTAGGCTGAATGACGAAGAAAGAAGAAAACCGCCGGATGGCGGTTTTCTTTTCGTTTTTATTTGATTTTGTCTGCGGTTGCGGGGTCGACCTCGCGGAGCATTACCTTGAGCTCGTCTGTGCTCATGCAGGTGTTGCGTCCGTCGGCGTATACCGCATCGACCTTTTCCTTGATTGCGGCGACGGTCGCGTCCTTCTTGTCGAAACGGGCGGTGTGTCCGGCGCGCGCAAGCTCACCGTTGAGCCAGTGTGCGATTCCGGCAAGTCCGCTGTGCGCATCGACTGCGACTCCGGCGGGTCTGCCGAGGAGCTTTTCGGTATCGAAGATATTGTAAATCTCCTCGTCCTTCAGAAGACCGTCGGCGTGGATTCCGGCACGGGTCATGTTGAAGTCGCGTCCGACAAACGGCGTACGCGGGGGAATCTGGTATCCTATTTCGTTCTCGAAATATTCGGCGATTTCGGTGATTACGCGCAGGTCCATGCCGTCGGTCGTGCCGCGCAGGGACGCGTATTCCATGACCATCGCCTCGAGCGGGCAGTTACCCGTACGCTCGCCGATGCCGAGAAGGGAGGTGTTGACGCCGCTCGCACCGTAGAGCCATGCGGTCGAGGAGTTGTTTACTACCTTATAGAAATCGTTATGGCCGTGCCACTCGATGTCCTCGCTTTTGATGCCGGCATAGTGGGTAAGACCGTAGATGATACCCGGTACGCTTCGCGGAAGCGCCGCACCGGCGTAGCTTACGCCGAAGCCCATCGTATCGCACGCACGGATTTTTACGGGGATGCCGTATTCCTCACCGGCGCGGGCAAGCTCGCACGCGAAGGGAACGACGAAGCCGTAGAAGTCCGCTCTCGTGATGTCCTCGAAGTGACAGCGGGGGCGGATGCCCTGCTCCATGGCTGCCTTGACTATTGCAAGGTACTTGTCGAGCGCGCCCTTACGGGTGAGCCCCATCTTTTTGTAAATATGATAGTCGGAGCACGATACGAGAATACCGGTCTCCTTGATTCCGAGAGATTTTACAAGCTCAAAGTCTTTCTCGGACGCGCGAATCCAGCTCGTGATTTCGGGGAACTCGAAGCCGAGGTCGCGGCAGGCGAGAAGCGCGTCGCGGTCCTTTTCGGTATATACGAAGAACTCGGTCTGGCGAATCTTGCCGTTCGGACCGCCGAGCTTGTGCATGAGCGTGTAAAGGTCGATAATCTGCTGTACGGTGAACGGAGAGGTCGACTGCTGACCGTCGCGGAACGTCGTATCGGTAATCCATATGTCCGCGGGCATGTTCATCGGCACGAAGCGGTGGTTGAACGATACCTTCGGCACGGACTCGTAGTTGAACAGATGACGGTACAGGTTGGGGTTCTCTCTCTCCTGAAGGGAGTAGTGATACGCCGACTGCTCGATAAGGTTGGTCGTGGGGGAAAGTCCGAGCTTTACGCGGTCACGCGTGATTTCGTCCTCAAGCTCGTATCTCGCTTCGGTTTCATAGTCTTTTTGCATAATTTATTACCTCCGCCGTCAGAAATTTCGCCGAAAACGGCGCGAAAAGACAAAATTTTGAAAGCATTTGAAATATTCTACACCAAAAACTTCATTTTGTCAAGAGAAACGGGCACCGAAAAGCACAAGTCTTTCGGGTGCCCGATTTTTCGCGGTCAGAATTTGTGACCGAGAGTCACGTCCCAGCCCGCAAGCTTTTTGAGCAGGATGACCGCATCGCTCAGGTCGACTCTGAGGTCGGCGTTTGCGTTTGCGGCAACCGTGTCAATCGTATTTCCCCAGTTGGCAATATGCTTGAGCACCGCCGTAACGTCGCTCACGTTCACCTTGCCGTCTGCGTTGGCGTCGCCGTACAGCGGGTCGGGGGACGGGCGGTATTCTCTCGCCTTGCCCGGTTCCGCTCCGTCGAGAGACGTATCCTTGCATACGGCGAGGGTGTCGTAGAGGAACGCGCCGCCGTCGGTCACGACGTAAAAGTCGTACTTCAGTTTGTTGCCTTCGATATTCAGCACGCCGAACATCGTGCGGTCGAGGTCGCCGGTTGCGTTTCTGCCCGCGTAGCCCCACGGGGAATCGACGGACGTTTTGCCTATCTCGATTTTATAGTAGTTTCTCTCGTACAGACCGCTCTTCGGGGAGGCGTATTTCTCGTTCTCGCCGATGCGGTGTCCCGCCGCACCTACGCTGATATAATACGTTCCCATCGGGTTGAGGTCGTAAAGCGTGCCGTCTATATCGGTGCAGACGACGTTCATGTTGAACGCGTCTCCGTCGTGATGCTCGGTGCTGTAACCGTTGCCGCTCCAGAGATAAGGCACGGTTTTCGAGAACGTGTGGTCGTGCGCCTGAAGCACAAGGTCTACCTCGTACTCGGCAAACAGAGGGCAGAATTCTTCGATAAGACCGACGGTTCCTCCGTCACATCCGTGGTCGCCCGTGGTGTACGGACCCCAGTGCATCTGTACGACAGTCCAGTCGATTGCGGGGTTCGCTTTCGCGGCGGCGAGGTCTTCGTCAAGCCATTCGTAAACGAAATCAAAGCCGGATGAATCCATCGTGAAATACGGCACGACGGCAAAGTGCACGTTCTCTGTGTCGAACGAGTAGAAGCCGCCGACGTTGCCCGGAGTCGTGCCCGCAAAGTCTACGTCCGTCAGCAAAGAGAACAGGTCGGGCGTATGGCTTTCATGGTTGCCTGCGGATTCGACGAACGGAAGACTTCCGATATAGCCCGATACCGTATCGACCGAGAAGCCCCAGCGAAGGGTACGGCTGATATTTTTGCCGTTCACGTAGTTTCCCATGTTTGAGTCGAACAGGTCGCCGCCGTATGCGACGAAGTCGACGTCATCGGTGCCGCCGAGGGTTTCGACAGCCTGTGCGACGGTGTTCTCCCAGTAGTAAAGGAGGTCCGCGTCCTTCGTCTGCGCGTCGTTGAAGTTAAGCACGGTGACCTTACCGTCGTTCTCATAATCGAACGTGCCGTAGGCGTAGCACCCGCCTCCGCCTACGCGGTAGGAGTAGGTGCCCTCCTCAAGATCGCATACGTGGGCGTTATGGACGTTTACGGTAACACCCGATTCCGTGAACGCCTCGCACGTGCCGGCGTATCGCACGGCGTTTTCGTCAAAATACGCGGCGTCTGCTTCGCCGTACGTGCCGGGGAGCACGTCAAGGAAGCTCTCGCCGACCGACGTGTCGGTAATCCACGCAAAGCCGCGCGAGTCCGTTCCGTCGTAGTACGTCATAAGCACCGACGAGGGAGCAGGAGTCGCGGCGTAGGTCTTATAGTCCACGCTCGCCGCGGTAATTGCGGCGGAGGACGCGCTTATACACATCCCCGCCGCCAGAAGGACGGCGGCGGCAATGGCGGATAATTTCCGTTTATTCATTATTTTGCAAGCTTCCACTTCGTGCCGAGCACGGAGGTGTGGGTGTCACCCGGATATGCCTGATAGTAAACGGTAAAGAGGGAACCGTCGGCAAGCTCTACGGTTGCGGGGTAACCGTGGTCGCAGAACGGGATGTCCTCTGCGATGATGTAGTTCTCCGTCCAGGTCTTGCCCTCATCGTAGCTGACGAATGCCGCCTCGGACTTCTTGCCGGGAATACGGCAGGCGTAGCTGAGGATAACCGCGCCGGAGGAGTGTACGCATACGTGCGGGGGAAGTCCCGCGATGCCGATGAACTCGGGCATCGTCCATGTTTTGCCCATGTCGTCGGAGTAGGTAACGTAGCAGGTGTCTGCGGGGTCGGCGTTTCTGCCGTGAACGCGGATGGCACCGATGAGGCGGCCGCTCTTCATCTGAGCGACGTGCGGCTCGTGCATGTTCCACCATTCGAGGTCTGCGGGAAGCGGTACGCATCCGCCTCTCTCCCAGGTCTTGCCGCAGTCGGTGCTGGTGTAGGAATAAATCTTGCTCTCACCGTCGGGACCGGGCGCGAAGTCCTTGCCGAGGTAGATGAGAGTGCCGTCCTCGCAGACGTTCGCACCGTGAGGCGCGGTCATCGGAACGGGAATCGGCTTCGACCACGACATGCCGTAGTCGTCGGAGGTTGCAACGTATGCACCGCCGACCTGCTGTTCGGGCTCGAGCCAGTCGAGTGCGAGCACGGTGCCGCGGATGGTTTCGCTGTCGCGTCTGTCAAAGTCCGCCATGTGGTGACCGTAGATGTAGTCCTTGCCTACGCGGCAGGAGAACCACGTAGCTACCATCTTACCGCCGCCGAGAGAGATAATACCGGTATCTCTGTCGTCGAGGTAGGAGTCGTTGATGATGATGGGGTTAGACCACGTTTCACCCCGGTCACGGCTTATAACCATGATGTTCTTGCCGTTGGGGTCAACGTGCTGAATACGGAAGCCGGAAACGGTAGCGTAAAGCGTACCGTTCTCGTCCGTGCATACGGACGGCCAGCCGTTGTAGTTGTAAATGGAATCGTGGTGGCGCCATACCACCGTCTGCTGTTCCTGAGGAACGTTTACTTTGATGTCTTTCATAGTAACTCCTATCTGCCGCTTTGCGGCATAACAAATTCTGCGTGAAACGCCGACGTGTTTTATTGCCTGCAATAAAACGAAAATCCCGGCTTTCGGATTTTCAGTCAGCGGTTCGGGCGTGAAGCGCGTTTGCTTTGATAAAGACCTGCTTTATTTCACGCCGGACCTCCACATATATTGGTTAATCTAATTATATCACCGTTTTTCTTTTTTGTCCACCGGATTATTACAATTGACTTAAATAATAAGTTGTAGTATAATGAATAGTCGTGCAGAACTATGTCGTATTGTGAGGGACGTTATGGCGGACGTTATCGAAAACGAAAGAAAAGGGAGCGGTGCGGCAAAAGCCGTGCTTGTGCTGACCGCGGTACTCTGGGGACTTGCCGGAGTATGCGTCAAGTCGATAACGTGGTCGTCGCTCTCCATAATGGCGGTGAGAAGCTTTATTTCTCTCATTATGGTGCTTGCCGTCAAGCGTTCTTTCCGCGTGCGCTTTACCCGCGCAAACGTGCTCGGTGCCGCGGCAATGTGTGCCACGGGCATACTCTATATGCAGGCGATAAAACTAACCACGGCGGGTACGGCAATCGTGCTTCAGTACACCGCGCCGATATTCGTTCTGCTCTACTCGGTCATTTTCAAAAAGAAAAAGATGAGAGTGTCCGAGATAATAATCGCTCTCGCCGTGTTCGGCGGGTGCGTGCTCTCGTTTGCGGACGACCTTGACCCCACGATGTTCCTCGGAAACGTACTCGGGCTTGCCTCGGGTCTCACCTTCGCGGTGCAGATTATCGTGATGAACGGAGAGGGCGATTCCGTTGACAGCATGGTTATAGGCAACGGGCTTTCGTTCCTCATCTGTCTGCCGTTTATGTTCTTCGACCCGTCGCTCACCTTCACCGCCTCAAACGTGGTGTGGGTGCTCGTGCTCAGCGTGTTCCAGTACGGACTTGCAAACGTCCTGTTCTCGTACGCGATACCGAAGGTCGACGGTGTCGAGGGCTCGCTCATTCTTATGATAGAGCCCGTCTTCAATCCCATTCCCGTGGCGTTTATCTGCGGTGAGATGATGGGACCGCTCGCAATCGCGGGCTCGATAATAGTTATCGTATTCATAGCACTGTACGCGGCTCTGCCGAAAATCAGAGCGATGCGTGCCGTATCATATAAGGAGTAACTTATGTTCAAAGAAAAACTCAAAAAACTGTGGGCTGACGACCGTCCGTTCTCTCACCGTCTCGGTGCCGCGGTCGCCGTCGCCCTCTTCCTTGCATATTCTCTTCTGTTCCACACTCCGCTTGAGACGTTCCTCTCAAGCCCTGCGGACTTCTCGTTCGGCTTTGCGCCTCTCGCCGCCGTAATGGGAATATGCGCACTCATCGCCGCGGTCGTCATCGCGGGCGTGCTCTGTCTCTTCCGCGGACTCGTGTTCGACGTCGCGGCAAGCCTGCTCTTCTCGCTTTGCCTCGGGTGCTATATTCAGGGCAACCTCATGAACGGTGACGTTACCATAATGAACGGCGTCGCCGTCGACTGGACTCTTCTTACGAAAAGCGCGCTTATCGGGCTTATCGTGTGGGCGGTGCTGTTTGCCGTTCCGCTTCTCGTGCGTTATTTCTCGCGTCCCGTATGGCAGAAGGTCATCGTTTTCGGCTCCGCGTTCTTCATTATCATTCAGGCGGCGGGACTCGCGTCTCTCTTCTTCTCGGTTGACTCGCGTGAGATAAGCGGCGACGTTTACCTCTCCGACGAGGGCGTGCTTGAGGTCGGTGACGAGAACAACGTAATCGTGCTCCTCGTCGACTATTTCGACAACGACTACGCCGACGCGATGCTTGAAGCGTACCCCGACGTGTTCGACGGCTTCAGAGGCTTCACCCGCTTCGTGAACTGCTCGAGCGTGTACAAGCAGACGATGCCGTCCATCCCCTACATTCTCACCGCGCAGAAGTGGTACCGCGACGTGCGCTACGACAAGTTCGCCGCACCCGCGTTCAAGAATTCCACCTTCCTCGACGAGGTTCTCTCTGCCGGTGCATCCGTCGACCTTTACACCAAGAGCGGATATATCGGTCAGACCGGCATGTCCTACGCCACGAACAAGGTTGAAACAAAGGTTGAGATAAACAAGCTCGGGCTTGTGAAATCAATGATAAACTCCGTCTTGTACCGTGATATGCCCGTAGCGATGAAGTCGCTCTTCTGGTACTACACCGACGATATAAACAACGCCGCGGTCGCTCCCGTCGAGACCGATGAGAACGCGATACCGTCGTACGTAATCGACGACCTTGCAATGGCACAGAGACTCGAGAACGGTGACGTTTCGTACTATGAGGACGGACGCGATACGTGCTTCAAGTTCATCCACCTGATGGGCGGTCACGCACCGTACGTCATGGACGAAAACGGTCAGTACAACGAGAACACTACGGCGATGAGCCAGTACAGAGGCTGCTTCGGCATAGTCTCCGATTATCTTGACGGGCTCCGCGAAATCGGCGCGTACGACAAATCCACCGTTATTATAATGGCGGACCACGGTATCGTATACGTAGCAGACGAGCTGTCGGTCGCACCGAGTCCGATCCTCTTCGTCAAGCCCGCAAACGCACCCGACGAGCCGATGAAGGTTTCCTCCGCTCCCGTATCGCAGGAGGACTTCCACGCGACGGTGCTTGAGGCACTCGGAGCAGACGGAAGCAAATACGGACGTACCTTCTTCGACGTAGGAGAAGACGAGGAGAGAGCCCGTAACTTCTACTTCCGCGTAGCGTACGACGGAAGCGCCGACGAGTACGAAATCGAGTACGAAATAAACGGTGACGTCAGAGATATCGCAAACTGGCACCTCACCGGAAACAGATGGTAAACGAAAATCCCGCCGAAAGGCGGGATTTTTTCAGTACAGAGTGTTGGACTAACAAAAACCGTTCGGGAAACCGAACGGTTTTTAGTTTTTTTGAGTTCAGTCAACTGCATGGAAGCAGGCGACAAGCTCGTCGAGGTTGCCGAGATACGTGCTGAGCGAAATATTTGCAAAGCGAGTGCCGTGCTGTACCGTTATGACGAGCTCTTCAATGGTAATACCCTCATACTCACCGGTTACCTTGAGTGCCGCGTGAGTACCGCCGGCAAATTCCACGGGGGTGGGTTCAACGACGACGTTCTCAAAGCCCATGTTCTCAAGTGCTTCCTTCAGAAGGTCCTTCTGCGGGTCGATATAAGACTTTTCGTTGAGAGCCAGACCTGCAAGACCCATGTTTTCGATATTGACTCCGATAGCCTCACCGCTTTCCTTCGATGCGTTCAGCTCGTAAAGAAGGGAAGCGTTATTGATGAGTTCTTCGAACTCCTCGCCTGCCATTTCGGCGGCAAGACCGTTCTGCTCCTTCATTTCCTCTTCCGTGGCAATCGTCCAGCTGTCATCAAGAGTGCAGCCGAAGCCGAAATACTTGTTGGTGTAAGTGTTTCCGGAAGCGAGAGACAGCTCGTAGGCCTCCTCGGTGGCAGCGGTGGTTTCTTCGGTGGCGGCAGTGGTTGCTTCGCCTTCGGTTGATACGGGAACGGCAGTAACCACGGTGTCTTTTTCACCTCTTACGTCCTCGTCCGATGCTCCGCAGGCGCAGAGAGAGAAGGCAAGTACGGCGATGAGTAATAATGCGGTAAGTTTTTTCATATTTTTTCTCCTTGTTAAAATTTACGGACATTCTATCATTTTCGACTCGTTTTGTCAAGAACGGTGAGAATAAGGCAAACGCTGAGTGCGAACCATAAGACGCTTTTTCTCACGTGAACAGGCACGAGAAAAAGCTTTGCAAAAAGAGTGCCGTACAAACGGAGCTCCGCCCCGAACCCCGTCGCTTTTAAAAAAGCTCCGCAAAACTTATAAACAATAAGTCAAACGGAGCTTTACGTCTGTCGGTTTGCTTAAAGTGCAGTATAAATCTTTTTTGAAAGTTTTTCGGTTCCTTTTTCTCAAAAAGGAACAAAAACCGTTCCCCTTCCCCCGTTATCCTTTGAACTTCGTGTACTGGGAGCCGCAGGCGCCGCGTATCCACTCGGCGACCTCGTCGTCGAGGTTTTCGTTGACGTGCTGCAGGTAGCCGTCAACCGTGACGATTGCGGCGGGGTCGAAGCCGTTCTTCTTCATAAGAGAAATCATATAGTCGTATCTGTCCGACAGCTCCGCCATTCTTGCCTCGTCATGCGTGTAGAGTGCGGCGGGGTATGCGGCGTAGATTCCCTTATAGAATACGTGTATCGAGAAGCTCTCGATTCGCGCCTCCTCTGCGCGGCTGTTTGCAAGAGACTTTGCCTTCTCGAACATTTCGATATACGAATCGAAGTGTGCGGCGTAATATTCGGTATCGTAGCGCATCATGTCGTAGCCGTTGACGCCGCTCGAGGTGCCGTCCTTCGCGCCCCAGCCCCAGCAGTGCCAGCAGTCGACTCTGTCCTGTGACGCCTGATGGTCGGCGATATAGTCGCGGATGAGCTCCCATCCGTCGCCGAACTCGCGGTGCAGGATATCGGCGTAAATCGCGTCGAATTCCTCACGCGACATTTCGGGGCTGCGGTTGAACTCGGATACGAGCTGATGAATGATTCTCTGCTCGCCGAGACCGTAGAACTGACACTGATAGAATATGCCGCAGACGCCGAGCTTATAGAAATACGAGAAATCGTCGTAGAGGTTGTCGATGACGGTGTACTGCGATACGCCCGCGTCGAGCGCATAGTACCAGAGATATACGTTATCGGAAACGGCGCACCACTTTTCCAGCCATTCGGCGTACGTTCTGTTTTCCGATCTGCCCTTGGCGGTGAGCATGTTGCCGGAGCATTCCGAGCCGTCGAAGCGGTGGAGCGAGCAGTTGAGGTCACTGCAGAACGTTATGTGAACGAAACCGTTCGGCACGGTTTTCTTAGGCGGCTCTTTCGTTTCGGCGTATGCGAATATCTGGTAGAGGAGACCGGGGTACGTTTCGTTCAGCTCCTCGGAGAGGCGGTTTGCAAAACGCAGGACGGCACCGGTGTGGTTGCCTTCTTCTTTAAATACCTGCCTGCATTCGGTGCATAAGCAGAAATTGGAGTTGTCTCCCTGCGCTATGTCTATCGCCTTGAGGTCAAGCCCGATAACCGAGCCCGCCGCAAGTCTGCCGGCGATATACGCGCTGATGCTTTCAACGCACGCCTGATAGTTATCTTCGCTTGTGTAGCACATCTGTTCATACGCCACGGAGAAGCCGCACCATTCGTTGCCCTGCATGCCGTGACAGCAGTTTGCAAGCGCACCGTACGAGTTCTGCGCTTCGGTCGGGTGACCCTTGTCGTTTTTATACGAGCCCCACGCCATATTGTAAAGATTCAGGTACTCAAACGCCTCGGTATCGCGGGCGTACGTGCCGTCGGGAACGTCGAGCGAGTCTGCGGGAGTGAGGTCGGAGTCGCCGTAGATGAGTCCCTTCCACGAGAGCTCTCTCTCAAGGAAGCACCATACGCCGTACGCGCATCCGCGTGCTCTCGCACCGGTGAAGTACACGTTTCCGTCCTTTACCGAATACTCAAACCCCTCGGTACCGAAGGCTTCGTCGTCGGTCACGGCAAAATAGATGTTGTGCTCTCCGGCGCTCTCCGATACTTCCACCGTCGCACCGCAAGCCTTCTTAATAAGACGGACAAGCTCGCCTGCCGCAAAGCGGGCGTTCTCGTTCACGTTTTCCGTCAGCACGACCGTGTACTCGGAAACGTCAACGCCGCCGAGGGTAAGGTGCTTTATTCTGTAACCCTCGTGGTATACGGTGTCGGCTACGGGATAGCCGCCTTCGATTGCCTTGGCGTATGCGCGTACCGCGCGGTCAAGCCCGTCACCGGTCTTGCCGATAAGCAGGGTAGCGCCGCCTGCGGTCTTTATTACGTAACCGTCGTCCTCAAAGTCCGTCATGTCCACGCCGTATTCCGTACCGTCGCCGACGCAGAGAATCGCGTCGTCGGGAGCGTAGCCGAGACGTGAGGCGAGGTATTCGGCGTAAGGCTCGGCGGCGGACGAGGTTGCCGTCGGCTTTACCGTGTAGCCGCCGGGCCACTCACCGCACGAGACGAGAAGAGTCGCGCAGAAGAGCACCGCAAGAGCGAGAGATAATGCTTTTTTCATCGTGAAAACACCGTCCTTATCAAAATAGGCGAATGTCTAATAATTTTATACACTTGACTAAAATATAGCAATTACGGCACTTTCGGGAGTTTTTTCTCGTAAAGTGCCGTTTTCGTTTATCTGTTTTCCCAAGCGGAGGCGACAAAGCGGGCGAAGTCCGCCGCCTTGTATTTCCACTCCCACGCTTTGATTGATTCGAGGTTTTCTTCGGACAGAGAAGTGAATAGCGAGCGGTCGTCGAGGAAGCGCTTGAGCTTTGCCTTGAGGCAGGCGGCGCTTCTCTCCTCGAGAATAAATTCCTTCTGCTTCTCGCCGAACAGGTCGGGGATTATGCCTACGTCGGTGCTGATTACCGGAATACCGCACGCCATGGATTCAAGCGCGGGATTCGGCGTACCCTCCGCCTTGGAGGCGCAGACGTAGAGGTCGATTTTCTCGTAGTAGTTCACCATCTCGTTTATCGGGATGAGCTTGTTTACTCTGTCGGAGGTGAAGAGCTCGATATCGTAGCCCTCGGCGCGAAGCTCTTGGACTGCGGGCTTGATTATCGTGTGCACGCCCTTGTAGTCGTCCGTGTTTCCGACCCAGTTTGAGTTGCCTACCCAGCCGACCGTCACGGTACGTCCTTCCGTGTTTGCAAGACGTTCGATATTCTTCGGGTAGAACGCGGTGAGGTCGGTGCCGTCGGTGATGACACACTTCGGCTCGTGCACGAGACCGAGCCCCCTGTATATCTCCTCAAGCTTGTGTGAGGAGACGTAGTAGTTCTCGATTTCGCTCGTCAGCAGACGGGTGAAGTCCACGTCGTCGCCGAGGAAGAGGTGGTCGTACACGCAGGTGGTGATGAGCTTCGGGCGGATATACTCCGCGATAAACTCGTCCACGTTACCGCCGTACGCCTTCACGGATGCCTTGAGGTCGCCGCCGAGGTAGCTTATTGCGAGTCCGCGGCAGAAGAAGTGTACGACGTCGCGGTCGGCACACATGAGCCACATGAGCGCGACGTTGCCGTCAAGACGGGACATCGGGATTATCTTAACGTCGAAATCGGTCAGCTCCGCCTTGAAGTGGCGGGCGATGTTGGCATACGCCCAGTTTTCAACGTCAACGACGAGAGCGATTTTCAGCTTTTCCATTTTTTCACCATGTCGAAGAAAAATCTTCGGTGCAGTTGATTTCTTTTTAAAGGAAGTCGGTACTGTTTCGTTATTTGCGTCTTATTTTCTTATACACCTTGAGCCCGAAACGGACGAGTCTCGAATCGGCGGCGGTGTCGGCGAGGTCCTCGCGGCTCTGATAGACCGCAAGATTCTTCTTTATATATTCGTTTTCCGCACGGAGCTTTTCGCATTCAAACTGAAGCTCCTCATAAGTTTTTTCGTTTTCCATAGTCACCTTTATTTCACGCCGTTATTTCGTGCGTCCGAGCAGACGTCTGAGCTGAGGCTCGAAATTCTCGATGAACATAAGCGAGCCCTTCGTCTTGCGGTGGAGGTTAATCTTGAGCCCGAGAATGCTCGGGTGATTGTAGAAGTACGGGTGCTTCTTCAGCTCACGGTCAAAGTCGCAAAATCCCTTCTTCGACTTAAGCTCGGTGGTGACGAGCTGATAGTGAGTCATGATCATCTTGACGATAATCTTGTGCTCGAGGAAGAATTTCTTCTCCGCGGAGAGACCGGGGATGTTCTCGAACAGGTCGATTATACTGAGCACCATCTGACGGTGGAAGGGGTACTTTCTCGCAAGCACCTCGGGAGAGACGGACTGACCGGGTCTGCCGAGCAGGTAGTTATATATGTCAAGCGGGTAGTAAACGAGCGTGTCGGTGTTTGCGCAGATGTTTACGTTCCATTCCATATCGTCGTAAAGCATCTTCTCGGTCGTGACGAACGGGCGGCGGCGGAGCATCTCAACCTTGTAGGTCGAGGTGGAGAGCAGCGGACCCCAGTCGAGCCAGCCGTAGCCGTCCCAGCACAGGTCGTCAAAGTGGTATTCCACTCCGGGAATCATGAAGTCGTACTCGTGGTGAACGATTGCGGCGTTCATGACGTACTGGTCTTCGATATAGTTGTTCATGACTATGTCGGAGTCGCAGTTCTCGAGAATGTCGATGAGCTTCGAGAATGCGGCGGATACTACGGTATCGTCGCCGTCGATTATCTTGAGGTATTTGCCGCGTGCCATTCTGACACCGCAGTTGAGCACGGAGCCGTGACCGCCGTTTTCCTTATCTATAAGGCGAACGATTGAGCCGTTCTCCGTTGCCGTGAGCGCTTCAAGCTCACGTGCGATTTCGGCGGTTCTGTCCTTCGAGCCGTCGTTCACTATAAGAATTTCAAGCTTGTGCGCGTTGTCGTGGTCAACGAGAGTGCGCACCGTGTGACGGAGGTATTTTTCCACGTTGTACGCGGGAATTACTACGGTCAGCACGGGGTTCTCGGCGAGAGGCTCGAACTTGCGGAGCGGTGCCGATTCCTTTGTTTCCTCCTCGCGGAATACGTCAATCTCTCTCTGTATTGCCTGCTCGTAGGAGTAAATGGAGCGGATGTCCTCGCTCATGCCTTTGCCGATAGCCTTGAACTCGTCGGGGTTATAGTACAACCGCTCGATAACGTCGGCGTAGCCCTTGATGTCTTCCTGATCGCAGAGAGTGTTGTATTTCGGGAAAATCTCCTGCTCGATACCGGGGTTTCTCGTCGATACGACGGCGCAGCCGGAGGATGCCGCCTCGCAGGACGATACCGCCTGAGAGTCGTAGCGGGACGGGAAGAGCGCGATACCGTGAGTTGCGTGTACCTCGCTTATTTCCTTGTGATTGAGGAAGCCCTTGTGCAGATGCACGTTCGGGTATTTCTTAAGCGGAGCGGTGATGACCTCGAACATACTGCCGTCACCGTAGAAGTCGAACTCAAGGTCGGAGAAGAACGGTCTGCGGCTCAGCTCCTGAACTACGTGCACGTCGATGTCGAGCGCGTACGTGAACGGGTTGTCGAACTTGCGGAGCACGAAAATCTTCTTGCGGAGCTCGGGGTCGTGGTCACGGTAGAAGAACGTGTCCGTGTCGATGAGGCAGGGCAGTATCTTCGCGTTCTTGTATTTTACGCCGACAAGCTCCTCGCTGCGCGCGAGAGTCCACGGCGTGACGAAGAACCACGTAACGTTCGGGTTCTCGTTGTAGCGTCTGATAACGTCGTCCTTGCGGTCGAACAGCTCGAGCAGGTCGGTGGTAATCGGCACGGGAGCCTCGAAATACGAGCTCGTAATCTTCGCCCAGTCACGGTACAGAGTCTCCGCACCGTGCAGATAGAAGTACAGCTTGGTGTCGCCGAGGTCGAGCTTGTCGAGCACGTTTGCGAACTTTTCGTTGAAGAAGTGAATCAGTATGCGGTCGTACTTTTTACGCCACAGAACCTCGCGCAGGAAGCCGAAGCTTGCGGATACGACGCTCACTCCCTCGAAGGAGTAGAGGTTAATTTCATCAACGTCGCCGATTCTGCCGACGTCAACGTTCCAGCCGAGCTTTTTGTACTCGGCGACTCTCGTGTGAACGAAGCCGCAGAGGTAGCGGTTGTTCTCCGACGGGTAACCGGGAGTGAGCACGAGCACGTTGCCGGTGAAGTTTTCTTCAATAACGGAATCAAGCTCGAATTCGAAGTCGAAGTCGCAGTCCGTGACCTCGAATTCCGTATTTGCGTATGCGAAAATCGCAAGGTGGAATTTCTCGGGAGCCACGTACGGTATATAGCTTACCGTGTTGAAGGGAATCTGGTAGTGTACGACCTTCTTGGTCGAGATTACCTTCATTATCGGCTGCTTCGTCACGTCGGACGAGAGCATTTTTCCGCTGAAACGGAAACGGTAGCCGCGCGCCTCCTTCTTGTAGGTCTTCGGGAAAAGGAGAACCGCGTCGCCTCCCGCGTTCTTTACGGTGAGAACGTCACCCTTCTTTGTGACGGTTACCGAGTTGCTGTTTGTGATGATTCCGCTTTTGTAGTAGTACATATTAAAAACTTCCGTATAAAGATTTTTATCTTGTTCTTTCCCAGTGGTTTTCGGTTATCGACCAGTTGCCGAGAATCTTTGAGTCACCGTTTATGGCGTACTCGTACGAGCGCTCGTACGTTTCGCCCGAGGGCGCTTCTCTGAAGTAGTAGTAGCGGGTTCTCTCGTCGCCTTCGGCAAAGTCGAAGAACGACGGACCGTAGGCGGAGCCGTCTCCGCCGAGGGCTTCGATTATGGTTGCGTGGAAGTCGCTCTGCGTAAGAGGAGCCGCGGAGTACTTAAGCGCACCCTTGCCGTCCCCCGATTTCTTTATAAACATAATCGGGGTGGGAGTGAATTCGTCGGGCAGGGGAGAGTCCTTCGTGCCGTGCGGGAAGTGGATGTAGCCGTTAGCAACACCCTCGCCGACCTCCTGCTCGTTGAAGATGCTGACGCCGTGGTCGGACATTATGATAATCGTAGCGTCGTCGTAGACTCCCGCGTCCTTGAGGTCGCGCAGGTACTCGCTGACGAGCTTGAAGCAGCCCGCACCCTGACGTGCAAGCGTGGTGGAGTCGCACGCCTCGCCGTTTTCGTCGATGCTCCACGGATAGTGGGTACCGAACATATGTATAAAGGTAAATTTCGACTCCTCCTCGTGGTCGGTCACTACCGTGATACCGTCGCGGCGTAATTCCGTGCCGAAGAGTGCGTCGTCGTATTCGTAGGGAGTATGTGCCGCGTCGTCCGCGGAGGGTACAACCGACATTGAGATAATATCGTCTGTGTAGAGCCAGAACGGAGCCTTCATGATACGCGGCAGGGTTTTATAGAGAGTGTATTTCGCCATTGCGCGGAACACACCGGTTTCGCTGATTATCGGGGAGTCCTCGGTCACGTTGTCAATCTTACCGTAACCGGCGGTGCCTACGTACATGCCCTTCGTATATACGTTGACTCTTGCACCGAGGGAATGCAGGTCGTCAAGGAACGAGGACGAGCTGTATGAATACTCGGGGTATTCCCAGAGCGAGCGGGTGGGGTCCCAGTCAACTGCAGTGAGAAGATACGGTACCGACGGCATCGTGCTTCTGTACATGCTTTCGTAGTCGGTGTAGCGGGTGAAGCCCTCGAGCTCGTCGAAGACGTCGGGATATTCTTCCTCGATTTGTTCGGCGTACATGTTGTCGAAGTAGTCGAGCACGAATACGATGACGTTTCCTTCGTCAAATACCTCGTAAAGCCCGTCGCGGGAAACGATTTTGTCGTAAACCTGCCCCTCGAGGTCGGCATTCGCATAAAGCGAGACGAACGCCGTGCCCTGCATGATTACGAGCAGTACGGAGACGAAAACCACGACCTTCTGCCATGTATTTCTCGAAAGAGAACGCACGGCAAACGGCACGAGCAGAATGAGAAGCCATACTGCAAAGCCGAGCAGAGTGGGCTTCAGGTTGTCCTGCCAGCGGACGGTCTCTCCGTTGAGCGTGCCGAGGTCGCCGTTCAGAAAGTTCGACTGAATATAGGAGGCGACGGTAAACGCAAATACCGAGCCCGCCGCGAAGTCGAATATCTTGCCGCGGAGCAGAAGCATTACCGCGGTGGCGATAACGACGTACGCAAGCGACGTCACTACCGTAACCTTAAGCAGTACGGAAAATTCAAACGGCACGTCCGAAACGTTCCCGAGGAACATTTCAACGGGCGTGAAAAACAGCATAAGAAAGGCGAAGGAGAAGTTTGCCGCGAGTGCGATAAGCAGACGCGTGCCGAACTTCCGGTCGTCACGCCACAGACAGTTCAGTCGAGCCTTCATACACCGTGTCCTTTCAATGTGTCAGTTAAGTTCTCCGAGGTAGTTCATGAAATTGTCGATGTTTTCTCTCGCCGTGAGAGTGGGGCGTCCGAGGTCGTCACGCGCGCCGATGCCGCAGGCAACCTCAATAAAGGTAAGAGAGTCTGCCGACTTGGCAGAAGCAAGCGCACCTTCAAGCTCGCCGTAGGACGATACCTTGACGGCGTTCGGGTAACCGCACGCCCTTGCGACTCCCGTAAGGTCAATGGCGGACGCCGCGGTGGGCATGCCGCCGACCGTCTCGTGTGCGCCGTTGTTTATCACGACGTGAACGAGATTTGCGGGCTTGTTCATTCCCGTGAGCGCCATAGCACCCATGTGCATGAGTGCCGCGCCGTCACCGTCGATACACCATATTTTCGTTTCGGGCTTATATTTTGCTATTGCGAGCGCGATGGACGAAGCGTGTCCCATCGAGCCTACGGTGAGAAAGTCGTATTTGTGGGACTGACCCTTCGCTTCTCTTATCTCGAAAAGCTCGCGGGATGCCTTGCCGGTGGTGGATACGATAACGTCCTCACCCGACGCATCGGTTATGCGGCGGATAATCTCCTCGCGGAGGAGGTCACAGCCGTTTTCGTATTTTACCTTGCCGTCCCATTCGAGCGCGCCCTTCTTTACGACGAAGGCGACCTGACGTCTCTCGGCGAGAAGCGCACGGTACTCCGCAAGCTTTGCCGAAAGCTCCGCCTCGGTGGTTTCCTTCGTTATGACGTAAGCGGGGATGTTCATGTCCTCAAGCAGAGTGAGGGTAACCTCTCCCTGAAAAACGTGCTGAGGCTCGTCGTGCACTCCGGGCTCGCCTCTCCAGCCTACTACGAAGACGCACGGGATGCCGTACACCTTGCCGTTAAGGAGGGACGCAACGGGGTTTATCACGTTGCCGAGTCCGCTGTTCTGCATATAGACTACGGGAACCTTGCCGGTTGCCATATAGTAGCCTGCGGCGAGACCGACGGCATTGCCCTCGTTTGCGGCGATGACGTGACGGTCGGAGATGCCGTAGGTTTCCATAAGCCAGTTGCACATCGGCTTAAGCTGTGAGTCCGGCACACCGGCGAAGAATTCGAATTCGCTTAAAAAATCAGCACGCATAGTAATCTCCCGGACGCCGTTTTAGCGGCGTTGCAAATCTTTGATGAAACGGCTATACTCTCTTATAGCCGAAAACCTTCTTATTTTCCGACTATTTTCGAGTACATGTCCGCAAGAGTGGCGGAGTCGGGCTGTACGGGGTTGTTCTTGAGTCTTTCGGGGTTGACGGATGCGGTGAGAGTGTCAATATCGCCCGCGTCCTTCAGCTCGGGTCCTTCGATTCCGAGAGCCGCGATAATGCTCTCGAACTTTTCCTCGGCCTCGTATGCACTGCCCGTACCCATGGCGGACGCTATCTGCGAGAGCATCGAGCAGAGGTGACCTTCACCTCTCGGATCGGTGCACTTTGCGGTGTTTGCAAGGATAAACTTCCATACGTGCGGCAGGCATACCGCTACGGCGTGACCGTGAGGCAGACCGTAGAGGGAGGAGAGCTTGTAGCTCATCGCGTGAGCCGCCGTCGTTGCGGTAATGCTTATCGCTCTGCCGGAGTAGTTTGCGCCGAGCATTACGGCAGCCGCAGCATCGGGGTCGTTATCGTTTACGTACGCGTCCATGTTTTTGCAGATGAGGCTTATCGCCTTTTCGGAATAGCCTCTGCTTTCCTCGGTCGAGTTCACGGACCAGTACGACTCAATTCCCTGAGAGAGTGCGTCGAGCATCGTGCACTTTTTCTGATATACGGGAAGGGTTGCAAGCACACCGGGCTCAAGCACGGCGACGTCGGGCACGATTACGGGAGTACCGACGGACTGCTTGACTCCCTTGTAATAAATAACGGCGTGACGGGTCGATTCGCTTCCCGTACCGGCGGTGGTGGGCACTGCGATGAGCGGGATGTCGCACGATTCGGGGTAAGGCTGACCTACGTAGCACTTCGTGCCGTCCATGCCGCTGTAAAGCTTGATGCACTTTGCCACGTCAAGCGAGCTTCCGCCTCCGACGGCGACGATTCCGTCGCAGCCCTCGGAGAGGAAAAGCTTAACACCGACCTCGACGTCCTCGTAAACGGGGTTCGATGAGAAACCGTCGAACGGCACGCAGGGAACGCCGCAGTCGAATACGTCTTTTATCGAGAGGAACCGAAACGCGGGGTCGCGCACGAGCATGAATTTCTTCACGCCGTACTCCTCAAGGAGGGAACGCAGGGACTCCGCACTGATTCCGTGAATTATTTTCTGCATTTTATACTCCGTTCCGCCGCAAAAGCGACGGCAAAATGTTATTTTGAATGTGGATTACTTGCCGTATTTACCGTCAAGCATTTTCGCAATGGCAACGCGGGTCGCTTCCATCACGTTATAGTCTTCGGTAAAGTCAAGCATGTGACGGGTGACCTTGTTCACCTGCTTCATGACCTCGTCGCGGCCGTAGAGCTCTTCTGCCATGTGCATGTAGTCGAAGTCGTCGAAGCCGTCACGAATCTGCGTAAGTCTCCACGATGCACAGGGCGCGGGCTCAAAGCCGAACATGTCGGCGGTATACATGAGCGTACCGTCACCGCCGGACTCGATGGTGATTTTATGTCTCGTGATATTGCTCCACGCAAGGGTCATTGCGTAGTAGAGCAGACCGTCTGCGTCTACCATGTACTGCTGCCAGAGCACCATGCGCACGCATACGCCCTGATAGTAGCTGAAGAAGTTTGCGTGAGGCGGCTGAGGCGAGCAGCAGACGTACCACCACATGGTGTCGCCGCGCTCTCTGAGCTTTTCGTATCTCTCGGCGAACGTGCCGTACTCCTTAAGGCTTCGTCTTCCGAAGTAGACCGAGCCGAGGTCAAAGAGCTCGGAGTCGGGGCACCATACGTTGATGTACGGCTTCATGAACTCAATGGCGTCGATGTTCTTTGCCTCACATTCGGCGTTTGCCCATCCGGCGCCACCGGGAGTCATGTTGCGGAAGTTATCGGTGCCGAGCAGGTCACGCACGTGTTCCCAGCGGGCCTGTACGTTGAGCAGGTCGTCGCCCGTCGGCTCGTCGGTCTGGTAGAAGTAGTACTTCTGCGCCCAGTCGGGGTTGGACATAACCTTGTTATATGCCTCAACGATGCTTGCGTCGCTTCTGTAAAGAAGTCCGCCGTAGCCTTCACTGTAGCAGCCGCCGATGGTGAACGAGGTAACGCGGGGGTCGCTCATCCATTTGTCGGCTCTCGGGTCGTTGATGTCGTACGGGAGAACGTAGTCGGAAAGGTTATAGTCGAGCAGGAACTCGTAGTATCTTTCGCGCATTTCCTGATACGGTATATTTCCGTGGCTGCCCGCGCCGTCGCTTCCGTTGAATGCGGATGCGCTGTACGGCGTATCGGGAAGGGTGAAGTCCCAGACCTCGGCGTAAACGTACGCGGTTTTTATGACCTCGCCCGACGCGTTCTTTATATCAAGAGCTGCACGGTACATTCCCGCGGGGGTGTCCTTCTTTGATTCTACGGTAATAAGGAAGCCCTGCGAGCAGTCCTTCGCAAGCTCGAACGTGTCGGCAAGCGGTATCTCTGCCTCGGGGATATAGTCGTCAACGGCGGAGTGCGGGTCAAATACGGGCAGGAGCTTTTCGTACATGCCGAGCTTCATGTAGAAGTGTCTCGTCACCTCGCTCTCAAGCACGGCGCCGCCGTACTCGTACTCGAAATCGGAGAGGGAAAGAGAGAGTCCTTCCTTGTCTGCGGTCGAGGAGAGGTAAACCTGACACGATTCGAACTCGTTGCGTGCAAGTCTCATGCGGAACGCGTTCTCACCGGTAGAGGTCGTGTTGCTTCTGCCGATTTTGAGCATCGTGTTCGCGAAGTACATATCCACGTCTCCGTCCTCTGCGGGCGCGGTAAGCTTGGCGTTTTCAAACACCATTCTCACGTTGCCGAGGGAGATATCGTCCCAGCCCGCAAGGTACTTGAGCATCTTCGTAACGTCGGAAACGTTGACCTTGCCGTTTGCGTCAACGTCTGCCGCATCGGAGTTCACGCTCACGTCCCAGTTTGCGAGTCTCTTGAGCATTGACGTAACGTCGGTTACGGTTATCTTGCCATCGCGGTTAACGTCGCCGTAAATGAGTGCACGGAGGCTCTCGCCGCCGCAGGACACGGCGTCGTCGGTTGCGACAGCCGTACTGCCGGTTTTGCCGGCAACGTCAACGTCGCCCGTGAAATTCGCCTTGAGCGCGTCGGCGGTTATGGTGCCGTCGATGCCCTCGACGTAAATCTCGCCGAGAGTAAGATGTGAGTCCGCGGTCAGCTCAAGCGTGCCCTCGGCCATGACGGGAACGAGCACAATTGCAAGCATAATAGCGGAGAGAACGAGGGAGATTAACTTTTTCATAACAGACCTCCGTTGTGGTACGCCTTTCGCGTTCTGTGATGGTTTAGTCTTCTTCGGGGATGAGAGTAAGTATCTCCTTGATGGACATACACATGTCGTCCGCTTCCTTTGCGCGGTGATTTTCGAGAATCGTGGCAGCCGCCTTCTGCATGGCGGGGAAGCCGCTTCTCGTGAGCTGGTTTGCGTAGATGACGATGTTGACGCCTCTCTCCGCAAACTCCTCCTCGGTAACCTGATTGAACGAGGTGGGAACGACTACGATGGGAGTAGTCTTGTTAACTGCGCGGAAACGGTCGACGAACTCGAATATCTCGTCGGGCTCGTGCTTTCTCGAATGAATCATGATACCGTCGGCACCCGCCTCAACGAATGCGAACGCACGCTCAAGCGCGTCGTCCATGCCTCTCTCGAGAATAAGGCTTTCGATACGGGCGATTATCATGAAGTC
>JAZUGD010000169.1:0-6937 GCA_045641025.1 Eubacteriales bacterium | reverse complement strand
TTTTCTTCGCAAGGTATACAAGGAGACTGGCAAAACAGCAACAGAGAAACAGATAATGCAGGAGTTGACGAAGATAGTTACGGGGGAAAAGTAAACTACCAACTTGAACGGCTTTCACCAATAAAGCAACTGCGACGGTGAAGAAGATGACGTCGTGAGCTTGAACCGTAAGGAGATACGGTGCGAACCGGTGTACACGCTCGCTCTCGCTCGCTCCTCACGGTCGTACGGTATTATTGTGCTTGAAGCGATAGCGTCACGGCCACCTAAAAACAGTCCACAGGACTGTTTTTGTACGATACGACCACGACGGTTTTTGCCGAAGGCAAAATGACGCGCCGTGCGCTGTCAAGGCGTGTGTCGCAGCCTTTGCGCTTCGCGCAAAGGCATGCTTCGAATCTCTCTTTCAATTTCTCCGCCAAATAGAAAAGGATGCCTATTGGCATCCTTTTCTATTTGGCGGAGAAGGAGAGATTCAGAACTCGGCATTGCCTTATTGTCAGCTATAATTTACGGTACAAATCGCAATGCCCCGTTAAATTGCTTCGCAATTTAAGGAGTTCATCATGTTTCGTTTTCGGCAAATAGAAAAGGACGCAAAAGCGTCCTTTTCTATTTGGCGGAGAAGGAGAGATTCGAACTCTCGAACAGTTTAACCCGTTACACGATTTCCAATCGTGCGCCCTCGACCAACTAGGCGACTTCTCCGTTTGGCCGTGATACAAAAACTATAATTCAGTTCGCTGTCTGGACAGCTTTGTTATTCTACCACGGCGGAAGCAAAAAATCAAGTCAATTCCGAAAAAAAGTCGTAAATTTTGCGAAATTTGCGAAAAATCAGTCCTCGACCTTGACTTCCGCGGCGATAATCTCGCAGACGTACACCTTATGGAAGTCGTTCTTCGGATAGTTTTTAGCTATAAGAGACTTGTCGATGAACGAATCGGCGTTAAGAAAATCGGCGTATCTCTTACGGCAGAAGAGCGTGAGAGTCGCCTCCTCGAAGCACGGCATGCCGTGGCTTTCGCGCAGGGTGAGACCCGCCTCCTTTATCTTGTCGCAGTCGCGTCCGCTGACCGTGCCGCACAGCTTGAGCGCGTCGCGGCAGCCGTCGCCGAAGAACGAAAGCGTCATCGTGTCCTCCGCCTCGGTGAACTCGAACGTGTATCTCTGCGGACGAATGAACACGAACGCAACGGGCAGGTTCCAGAGCACACCCACGCCGCCCCACGAGGCGGTCATCGTGTTGACCTTCTCACCGTTTCCCGCGGTGACGAGCATCCATTCGTTGTCGATTTTGTCAATCATATTGCCGTCAATTTCATACGGCGTAATCTCGGTAAATTTGCTCATTTTCAAATCCTTTCGTATTTTTGATATATTATATGCCGGAGCGGTAAAAAATTACTCTTGACAAAACGTGCCGCGCGTATTATAATTTTGCCGTAATTGCAGGGGTGCTGCGCGGTGCGCGGCTGAGACGGATAACCGAACCCTCTGAACCTGAAACGGGTAATTCCGGCGCAGGAAGCATAAATGAAGCACGCTTTCCTCACGGTATCCCGTGAGGATTTTCTTATTTCGGAGCAAACAATGAACGAAACCAAAAAACTTGCCTCGTGCTCGCTTCTCGTGGCACTTGCAACGGTGCTTGCCGCCGTGTCGATGGTGCTTCCGCTGCGTCTCCCGTTCGGCGGGAGCGTGACTCTCGCGTCGTGTCTGCCGATAATCGCGGCGGGATACCTTTACGGAGTTAAGAGCGGACTGTGGAGCGGCGCGATTTTCGCCGTGATACAGATGTTCCTCGGCGGAGCGACCGTGTCGGCGTTCTTCATGCCGGGCGACGCGCAGATGGTGTGGTGGCGTGCCGTGCTCGTCTGCGTTATCGACTACCTGCTTGCTTACACCGCACTCGGGCTCGGCGGTATATTCCGCAGCAGAATCAAAAGCACCGCCGCCGCGCTGTGCCTCGGCAGCATAGTCGCACTGACGGTCAAGTATCTCTTTCACGTAATCTCGGGCGCCGTGTTCTTCGGCGCGTACGCCGAATGGTTCTTCACCGACGTTGCGGGAGGGACGCTCGGCGAGTCCGTGCTCGCGCACCTGAGCGGTGCACCGCTTGCCGTGGTATATTCCGCGGTATATAACGGGCTTTACATGATACCCGAAATCATACTGACCGCCGTTGTCGCCGTAGCGACCTCGGGAATCGTCAAAAGATATAAACAGAATCACGAAGGCAAAGCCTGATGCTTTGCCTTCATTCTTTTTTTATTTATTTCTCGATGCCTTCTCACGTCCGATGAGCGAGCCCGCGAGAATAATCTTTCTCTCGTCGTCGGTGAGCTCTCCCGTGGAGAAGGTGCACTCAGTAACGGAGCCGTCCTTCTTTCTGAGGTAACCGGTAAGAGAGGTCGCACCCTCGGCGATTTTTGCCTTAACTCCGGGCAGAACGAGCACATCGCCCACCTCAACGGATACGCCCGAGGTGCCCGCGTTTTTGCCGATGGACAGCGCGTCCGTCGTCAGCGGGAGCATACCCCAGTTGATAAGGTTGGAGCGGTAACGCTTGGTCGCGTATTCTCTTGCGATGTTTGCGGCACCGCCGAGCACTCTCTGGCAGGATGCCGCCTGCTCACGCGCGGAGCCGTCGCCGGGCTTTACGGCGCAGACGAGCGTGCCGATGCCGAGCGTGCCGCCGGGCGTCAGCTTGTCGCTGAGCGCATTGATTGCCGCATCAACGTCGCATTTTACTGCTTCAACGTCCGCACCGTTCACGCTCTCGTATTTCTCAAGCATGGGAGAGTCCGTACCCGCGGCGCGGCGCACGAGGTCGGTCATGCCGACGTATGCGGGGTCGCGGCGGGAAAGCGCGAGACGGGAAAGACGGAACGGGTTCGAGCGGTAGGACGAGGATTCGCCCGAGGGGATGAGCTCGTCGGTAGTGGTAACGTCGTCGTCAATCACGGACGCGGTCTTTATAACGTAATCGTCGGGCAGAGCGGGGATTTCGGGCCAGTCGACGATGTTGGGGCCGAAGCGGAGCTCCGCGTTCGGGTCACCCTTGCCGTAGCCGAACCATACTCTGTTTTCGTAAATCGTTTTGTCGAATTTGTATTCGTAGGTCTTGTAGTCAACGTCAAGCTCGTCTGCGGCGGTAAGCTTGCCGCCGTTTGCGGCGGTAGCCGCAATCGAGCGCGCGTCCATGAGAGCAACGGATGCAATCTGTCCTTCTCCGGGCTTCGAGCCCTCGCGGTTCGGGAAGTTTCTCGTCGAATGACGGAGAGAGAGCCCGCCGTTTGACGGAACGTCGCCGGCACCGAAGCAGGGACCGCAGAACGCCGTGCGCAGAGTTGCGCCCGCACGTGCGAGGTCGGAGGCTATACCGAGGTCGAGGAGGCGTACGAACGCCGGCTGGCTCGAGGGATAAACGGACATTGCGAAAGCGTCGGCACCGATGCTGCGTCCGCGCAGGATATCCGCGGCGGCGCAAAGGTTGTCGAACGTACCGCCGGCGCATCCGGCGATAACGCCCTGGTCGGCGATAACGCGTCCGGTGGCGGGGTCAACCTTCGAGTGAAGGTCAAACGCACCTGCGGACAGACCGAGCTTGTGCTCACCCGCCTTTTCGCATTCGCGGAGGATGTCGGCGGCGTTTGCGTTGAGCTCGCGTATCGTGTAAACGTTGCTCGGGTGGAAGGGGAGCGCTATCATCGGCTCGACCGTCGAGAGGTCGATGTCAACCGCTCCGTCGTAATAAGCGACGGGCGCGGGGGAGAGCTCTTTATATGCGTCCTCTCTGCCGTGAAGCGCGAAATAATCACGAACCTTCGTGTCCGTCTTCCATACGGAGGAAAGACACGTGGTCTCGGTGGTCATGACGTCGATGCCGTTTCTGAACTCAACGGGGAGTCCTTCGATGCCGTCGCCGACGAATTCAAGCACCTTGTTCTTTACAAAGCCCGATTTGAAGGTCGCGCCGATGAGGGCGAGCGCAACGTCCTGCGGGCCGACGCCCGGGCGGGGCTTGCCGGTCAGACGGACGGCGATGACCTTCGGGGAGTCTACGTCGTAGGTGAGAGACAGAATCTGCTTAACGAGCTCGGGACCACCCTCGCCGATTGCCATGGTACCGAGAGCACCGTATCTCGTATGACTGTCGGAGCCGAGAATCATCCTGCCGCAGCCGCTCATCATCTCACGCATGAAGGCGTGAATGACCGCCATGTGCGCGGGTACGTAAACCGCGCCGTACTTCTTTGCGGCGGAAAGACCGAACATGTGGTCGTCCTCGTTTATCGTACCGCCTACGGCGCAGAGGCTGTTGTGGCAGTTGGTGAGCACGTACGGCACGGGAAGCTTTTCAAGTCCTCCCGCCTTGGCGGTGAGCAGTATGCCTACGTACGTTATATCGTGCGACGCAAGCGCGTCGAATTTCAGCTTAAGATGCTTTTCGTCTCCCGACGTGTTGTGAGCCGTGAGAATGGAGTGTGCGATAGTGCCGCGTCTTGCCTCCTCGGGAGAGACTCCCGCCTCGGCAGGAGATACGAACTCGCGTCCGTCCTTCAGAAAAACGCCGCCTTCAATAAGTTTAACCATTTGTGACCTCTTAGGTATGTGAAATATTATTTGTTCCAGTCAATTATTTCCGCCGCGGCTGCCATGGCGTCGGAGAGGCTCATTCCCGTGTGAAGCGCGGGAGAATAAAGCAGAGCAATTACTCCGAAATCAAGCTCCGAGGGGAACTTATAGTAGCACCGCCCCTCGTAGAACATGCTGTCGGGGTATTCGTACGAGTCGCACCCGATGCCGAGAGACTGCAGAATCTCCTCGCATACCGTGGACTCTCTTTCGTATTCCTCGCCGTCGAAAATCGCGGCGCGTGCGGATACGATTTCGTGCGTGTCGGTCAGCCACGTGAACTCGGACATTCCCACGGTGCCCTCGTCCGCGTTCTCGAACTCACTCATGAGAGTGTCCTTCGGGACGAAATCAACCGTGAAATTTTCTTTTTCAAGCAGTGACGCTTCCTTTATCCCCGGGAAGCCCTCGATTCCGTTGAGTCTTTCGAAAAGACGGGCGATAAGCTCACGGTCGGAGTCGGTCGCGCCGGTGATTTTTACGTTTATCGGCTTTTCCCAGCGGCACAGCATGGCGTCGCTCTCTCCGTATTCGGAGCCGAAGGCGACCTCGGCGAAATAGTCGAGCACCTGACCTGCGGTGTAGCCGTCAACGGAAAGTCCGGGTTCCTCCTTCGGAGCATCGGTAGGGGCGGGCTCGGTATGTTCCGTCGTCGCCGTTCCGGGACCGTCGGGAATATACGAAAAATACGAGCACGAAACGAGAGAGAAGGCAAAGCACACGGCGAGAATCGCGACGAGCGCTTTAGATACCGTCATCTTCTCTGACCTCGGTCTGTGTGGGAATAGAGGTGAGCGTCTCGCCTCTCGCCTCCCACATTTTCGTTGCATGAGCCGCAAAATCGGCGGCGCGGTTTATGTCCTCGCATCTCATGTATTCGGCGATGAGTGCGGGAGCGAATACGTCGGCAAAGCAAGCGCCCTTTGATGCCGCGGTGATAATCTGCGGGTATTTACCGTCGTAGACGTAGATGCAGCTGTTGCTCATGCGGAATACGGTAAAGCGAACGTCAAGCTTGCGCGAAAGCTCGAACGCGGCGCGGAGAGCGGAGTCGGGGTTCGACGGGAGAATTCCCGTAATTGCAGCCGCGGACGGCGCGTCGGAGATGAACATTTCGGCAACCTTCGGCAGCGACACCTTCGCGGTGGACGGGAGGTCGGACGCGCTCAGATATACGGGCACGGACTTCTCGTCGGCATACTTCTCGGCTGCCTCGACCGCCTCGGCGGGAGAATCAAGACGGATGAGCACGCCGTCGGGATAAATCGTGAACGCCTCCTCGACGTTTTCCGCATCGGTGAGAGCGGACGCGCCGGGGTAGTTCACGTATCTGCAGCCCGCCTCGGTCTCGCTGAGACGGACGGTGAGCGCGGTGGGCGTGCCGGTCAGCTTCTTTACGAAGCGGGTGTCAACGCCGTTCTTTTCGAAAATGGAGATAAGCTTTGCTCCGTTGGAATCGTTTCCGACGCAGGTGATGAGCGACGCGTCAAGACCCATTTTCGTGAGTGCGATGGCGCTTGCGCCTCCCTTGGTGTCGGGCGAGTAGTAATACGTGGTACCGTCGGTACCCTCGCCGGAATAGGGAAGGCGCTCACATTCGAGTGTGAGACGGACTCCGGTGTTTCCTACGACGAGCATTTTCTTTTTCATTATCATATCCATCCTTTCGCGCAAAGGTATACTTATACATCATAATATAATTATATAACGCCCGCACGCGCGAGTCAAGAGTTTAGTCGACAAGGTTGACATTTTTTCGCGCTTATGTTATAGTGAATCAAAGACAAATCGGAGGCGGCTATGGAAGTAAAAATCAAAAAACTCAGAGACGGAGCGAGAGTGCCCGAAAGAGGAACCGGGGACGCGGCGGGAGCCGACCTTTACGCCTGCCTTGATGCGGCGGTAACGGTTGACGCGCATAAAACCGTAATGATACCCACGGGCATCGCGGCGGAGCTGCCGCCGTACTACGCGGGGCTCGTTTTCGCACGCAGCGGGCTTGCCTCAAAGCGCGACCTTGCGCCCGCAAATAAGGTCGGGCTCATCGACCCCGATTACAGAGGCGAGATTATAGTCGCCCTGCACAACCACGGTGAAGCACCGCAGACGGTCGAGCCGGGCGAGAGAGTCGCACAGCTCGTGCTCGTGCCGTACATCGCACCCGACTTCACCGAAGCCGACGAGCTTTCCGAAACCGACCGCGGCGCGGGCGGCTTCGGCTCCACGGGAACGAAATAAGAAAAAGCCTTGAAGGTAATGTGTGAGCCGCATAAGGAGGCTTTTTTGACATAACAAA
>JAZUGD010000168.1:0-19769 GCA_045641025.1 Eubacteriales bacterium | reverse complement strand
AGTAAACAGTATAGTATTCAGAATCGCTGCGCACAAAGACGTAATCACGCATGCCGCATATCTGTATTTCATCCATTTTATCATAGCTCTGTAAATGAAGCCGCACAGAAGTCCCATAAGTATACGCGGAATAAAACACAGTATGGCGGTTCGTATACTGCTGATATTAAGCAGCGACGTACCGAATATGCTGCCTTTAAAGCATTGCAGAAAACTTGTAATTCCGAATACAAAACCGAGGAATGCTCCGGACGTGGGACCGGCGATAATTGCGCCGACTGCTACAGGCACTACCATGATTGTAATTTCAACGCCGACGCCGATCGGTATATAACCGATGTGAGTAATTTCAAGGATGAATATAAGTGCAGCGAGAACAGCGGTGTAACACATCTTTAAAAGATTACTTCGCCGTTTAGTCATTTCCATATAAACACCTACCTTAATCAGTAAATTCATTATAAATGAAAAATTGCCCGATTTCAATATAAACGGGCAATTTTTCTCTCAATATCGTAAATACGTCTCCGGAGACCTGTTTCGCTCCCCTACATTATACAAAATTTTCATTTTGTATAATGTTCGGTATAATTTTCCGAGTAGGGCTGATTCTCCCCCGTTTCGCGGTAAGCACGCGCGGAATATGCAAGATACTTCATTTTGGTAGCGATTCCACCGCGAATATGTCTCTCTGCTTTGTTCTTGTCGATTACTTTTTTGACTTTTAAATATTTTGTACGGTTAACGGTTTGTAGTTTTTGCGTTACGTCTTTATGTACCGTTGATTTACTGATTCCGAATACTCCCGCAGTCTGTCGCACCGTACTTCCGGTTTTTATTATATAATCCGCGAGAAGCTCGCATCTGTCTTTGTATCCGTATTTTCCGAGTCCCGCTTCCCTGCAGCGATTCGGATATTTCATAAAAGCACCTCAACACATATCTTTATATAAGATATATGTAGCGGTGCTTTACGTTATGTTATTCGGCTATAAACTTATATACCGTCGTGTAATCGTACGTCTCGCCGGGATTCAGCACGGTATTGTCAAATCCGGGATGGTTGATTGCATCGGGCATTTTTTGCGTCTCAAAGCATACGGCGCAGTTCTTTACGGGTTTTACGCCGCCTTTGAACGGAATTGCATCTTCATCAACCGAATTGGTCGTATAAATCTGTACACAGGGCTGATTGGTATATACTTCCATTTTTCTTCCGGATTTATCATCCTTCAGCCATGCACAAAGCTTTGCTGCATCTCCTTCGGTTCCGTTCAATACGAAATTATGGTCATAACCGCCGCACTTCTTCAGCGTAGAATCGCTGTCAAAATATTCACCGATAGCTCTGGGAGTATTGAAATCGAAAGCGGTTCCCTTTACGCCTATAAATTTGCCGGTAGGAATGAGCTCGCCGTCAACTTCGTTGTACTTATCGGAGTCAAGCCAAGTAATCTGCGCGTCAATCTTACCCGAATCATATCCTGCAGCGTTAAAGTACATATGATTGGTAAGATTAACAATCGTAGGCTTGTCGGTGGTTGCCGTATAATGCAGTGACAGTGCGCCGTCCGCAGTAAGCTTATAATTTACGGTCACGGTAAGCGTACCCGGGAAGTTCTCTTCCATATCCGGACTGACGTACGTAAGAGCAATTTCCGGCTCGTCGCTTTCCGAAACAACCTTAACAGACCAAATCTTCTGATTAAAGCCTATATCGCCGCCGTGAAGCGTGTTGTTACCGTCGTTTTTGAACAGCTGATAATTCACACCGTTAAGTGTAAATCTTCCGCCCTTGATACGGTTGCATACGCGTCCGATAAGAGCGCCGTGATTTCCGCCCGCATTAAGATATCCGTACATATCGTCAAAGCCGCATATAACGTCTGCGGTTTTGCCGAATTTATCCTTAACCCAAAGATTTACTACCGTTCCGCCGTAATCAATAATACGTGCTGACGTGATGCTATCGTTTTCAAGAGTGTAAGCGGTAACCTTCTTACCGTCGTTCGTTTTGCCGAACTCTGCAATTTTTACGCTCATTATTAATACCTGTTATTCTCCGTAGCCGTCGGGGTTCTGTTTCTGCCAGCGTGCTAAGTCCTCGCACATTTCCTTGATACCGCGCTTTGCGGTCCATCCGAGAAGCTCGCGTGCTTTGGCTGCATCTGCATAGCAAGCGTCGATATCACCGGGACGTCTGTCGGTAATCGTGTAGTTTACCTTAAGTCCGGTTGCGCTTTCATATGCATTAATAATGTCAAGAACCGAATAACCTGTTCCGGTACCGATATTGAAATAATCGATTCCCTTGACTTTTGCAGCTCTGTCAAGCGCCTTAAGATGCGCATCGGCAAGGTCGACTACGTGAATGTAATCGCGTACGCCGGTGCCGTCGTGGGTATTATAATCGTTACCGAATACGGAGAGGCACTCAAGCTTTCCTGCTGCAACCTTAGAAATATAAGGCAGAAGGTTGTTCGGTATTCCCTTCGGGTCTTCACCGATAAGACCGCTTTCGTGAGCACCGATGGGATTGAAATATCTGAGAATAGACACGCTCATCTCGGGATAAGCATGAGCAACGTCAGCAAGAATTCTTTCTATTACGAGCTTGGTTTCACCGTAGGGATTCGTAGTTGAGAGCGGGAAATTCTCTTTTATCGGTACAGATGCGGGATTGCCGTATACGGTTGCGGAGGAGCTGAACACTATCATAAAGCATCCGTTCTCTACCATTGCTCGGCAAAGATTGAGAGTTCCGGTAAGGTTGTTATGGTAATAGTAAAGAGGTTTTGCTACAGATTCGCCGACTGCCTTGAGTCCTGCAAAATGAATGACGGAATCAATTTTGTTTTCTTTAAATACTTTGTCGGTAGCCTCAAAATCAAGAAGATCGACTTTATAGAACTTGGGACGAACTCCCGTAATTTCTTTGATGCGGTCAAGCACGCATTCCTTACTGTTTACGAGATTATCGAGAATTACTACTTCTCTGCCGTCTTTAATCAGTTCTACAACGGTATGCGAGCCGATAAATCCGGTACCGCCGGTTACAAGAATTGCCATAATAAACTCCATTCCGCCGCAAAGCGGCTAATCTGTTTTATCTCTTTATTTGATTATATATTTTTCCATTATAGCCTCAAGCTCGGGCATTTTCTTCTCCATATCTGCCACAAGCTTGAATTGTGTACGTGCACGGTCGAGGTTCTGACCTTCACGGTGAGTTGCGAAATAAGTGTCTCCGTTGAGATAATCCGTAAGGAATCGTATTCCTGTCTCAAACGTAATTACGAGTGCACCCATCGGGAGACCGCGGATTTCCTCATCGGTAAGTGAACCCTCAAGTCCGCTGACAAAGCCCTTCGTGTATTCTTCAAAAAGCTCCGTTCTCATATATACCTTGTCAAGGTCACGCTCGTCCTCGTCGGCGCTGCTGGCACCGAATCTGATACTGTCACCGAAATCGTAGAGGACCGAACCCGGCATTACGGTATCAAGGTCGATAACGCATACGCCCTCAAGCGTATCGGGATCCATCATTATGTTATTAAGCTTGGTATCGTTGTGAGTTACTCTGAGCGGATATCTACCGTCGGCGATTCTGTCGGTAATATATGAGCAAACGTCTTTTCTTGCTTTTACGAAATCTATTTCAGCCTTGACAGATTCTCTTCTTCCGGCAAGATTGTCGTCAACCGCTTTTTCAAAATCACTATAGCGGCTTACAGTGTTATGGAAATTCGGAATCGTTTCGTGAAGCTTCTCTGCAGGATAATCCGCAAGTTGTCTCTGGAATTTACCGAATGCAACAGCGGAATTATAGAATAGCTTTGGGTTTTCAACCGACTGGAAGGAAATCGTATTTTTGATAAACAGGTAAAGTCTCCAGTATTCTCCGTCAAAAACGGTAAAATATTTACCGTCTTTCGCGGAAATCAAGGTGAGCACTTCCCTTTCGGTGTCTCCGCCGGACGCTTTAACTTTTGCTCTTATATGCCCGGTTACTCCGATTACGTTTTCGGTAAGTTCTTCCGGCTTTTTGAAAATACCGGTATTGATTTTCTGAAGTACGTATTTCTCCTCGCCGTCTACCGTAACAAAGTATGTACGGTTAATATGACCGTTGAAGCATTCCGTGAATTTTTCGGCTTTGTCACCCGTGTCAAAACGGCTGAATATTTCATTAAGCGTTAGTTCTGTCATGGATTTCCCCCGATGAAATCAAATGGATTTATATTTAAATAATTATACCACGCCTCTTAGGTTTGTGTCAATAATTATACACGTCGTTTTGCTTATTAAATAATAAAAAACTGCCGCATTTTTAATGCGGCAGTTTTTCTTTTTTACTTATCAGTCTTCGTAACCGTCGTCTGCGGTTTCGATGTACTTAGTGGTAGCCTCGGTGGTTGCTTCTTCATCACCGGTGACTTCAATACCTGCGTTGAGAAGGAGAACCATCTTGTCTCCGTCAGCTACGGTAACAGCTGCAAGGCGACCTGCGGCATCCTCTTCACCGTTGAGGAAAAGCTCCCAGATGTACGTATCGTCCTCGGTGTCGTACTGATCGATCTGCTCAAGCTTATCCCAGGAGCCGAGCTTGGTGGTCTTGTATTCGATTTCGTACTCGTCAAGAGCATAAAGGATTACGTCGAGTGCAATGGGGTCGCTTCCGTCTTCAGACTCGTAGGTAACGGTTACGTTGTCAAGAATCTTTTCGCCCTTAGCTTCAATGGTAAGGTTAACGTTAACGGCTTTGTCTTCAGCCTTGCCGCCGCAGGATGCAAACATGATGCAAACGCATGCAAGCACAAGAACAAGAGATAATACTTTTTTCATAATATCCTCCGAATTTCGGTAATAATTGGTTTTCACCTGTACAATTATACAATCATACTTGATATTTGTCAATAGTAAAAGCGTTTTTGATTAATTCATAACCAGATATGTCACATTCCAATAAACGCATAAAATAGATAGCAGACATTTAACACCCGAAGCAAGAAATACGTATGCGGAACTATAATAATACTTTATTTCAGAAACAAAGAACATCAGTACTGATACTGATATAAGAACAAGAGAAGTGTGCTGTGAAAACGTTACGAAAAATGCAGGATACCATAAAAGCAATAATAAGTGAGATACGAAAAAGCTCCCTGCACTTCCGATTTTACTCGTAAATTTAAGTAACACTATTTCCATTCCCGATGACGCGAATATCAGCAGCGTCACAAAGTAATATGCAAACATTGCGGCGTTTCCTCCGGGAAATCGCGAAAACATAAGGACTCTGCATGGTCCTCCGCATATAAACCATACGAACAGAACAACCGCCGCTCCGCAGACCGTTGACAGTATCAGTCTTCCGCAGTTTGAATTCAGGTACGATAATTCATGATACAATCTGTTTTTGAAGCTCATAAAACCGTTCAAAAATAATCACCTCATACAAACGTATGAGGTGACCATTTCAAATATTCAATTATTTTCCGTGAAGCCAGCAGTATGCGTTAGCCTGATATTCCACGTTGGAAATACCCGCATACGTTCCTGCAGGTAAAGCGTTCACGAAGAAGGGCTCGCCCCACCATCCGCCGTATTTTGTTTTTGCCGGCATGTCACGGTAAACGTACTGTGCATCTGTTACGGAAATCTGATACGGGAAGTTTCTCGTATCATTTTTTATTAGACCGACTTCTCTCGTGTTTTTACAGTCGGGTGATGCAACGGCATTACACTCCGTGCAGTATTTCACTTTTACGTGAGTATCGCAGTATTCGCTCGGCTCGGTACCGAATATAAACCATCCCGTCTCGGAACGGTCACCTCTTATATCGAGTCGGCAGGCATCCGTCATAAGCTTTCCTGAATCCTTACAGTACGTACACTCTATAACGCCCGGAGCGGTTTTGAAGGTTTTAAGCTCCTCGGTACCGTTAGCATCGGCGTCGATATATTTCTGATGAAGCTTGGTCATAACGATATCCCACGTAGTGGACGCAGGGTTAACGCTGAATGCCGACAGGGCTATATTGTTATCGTAACCGAACCAGATACCGCCTATATAATAAGGAGTATATGCAACAAACCAGCGGTCGAAGTCAGAGCTTGAAGTACCGGTCTTACCCGCTACGTCAACCTTATCCTTAAGAGTAACAGCCCAGTAAGCGGTACCGCTCGGGTCATTGACAACGTTATACATCAATTTTGTCATAACCGATGCTGCCTGCTCGCTTATAACCACCTTCGACTTTTTCTCATTTGAAAGTATTACGTTTCCTTCACCGTCTATGACCTTATTATAAAGTCGAGGCTCGGTATATATGCCGTCGTTGGCAAATATCGAATAAGCAGCCGTAATTTCCTTTACGGATACTCCGTACGAAAGCTGACCGAGCGCAAGAGGGGCCAGGTCAATATCCGACATGATGGTGCCCGATGCAAGCTCGAGTCTGTCATATATCGATGTAAATCCGAGCTCTTTGGTAAGGAACTTGTACGACTCCTCGGGAGTAAGATCCTGAAGGATTCTTACCGCAACGGTATTAACAGAACGTTCGAGTGCGCTCTTAACCGTAGTAAGACCGTTGTTTACCGCAGGAAGGTTCAGCGGCCATGCTTTCGGATTTTCTTTATCATCTCCGAAATTCACGGGCACGTCATCATATACGGAACCGTAGGTAATGATTCCTCTGTCAATTGAAGGACCGTATACGGAAAGAGGCTTTATTGACGATCCCGGAGGTCTCAGCGTATCGGTTGCACGGTTGAGAATTCTGTTTGTAACCTTATCTCCTCTCGCTCCGACAAGACCGAGGACGCGTCCGTCGTACGGGTCGCATATTACCATAGCGGATTCGGGCTGCATATTACTTGCAGCCATCGGAAAATATTCGTCATCGTTATAGTATACTTCCTCAAGTACGGACTGTACCTCCGGATCCATACACGTATAAATCTTGAAACCGCCGGTATAAATCGCCATTGCAGCGGAATATTTCGTATAACCGTAGGATTCCATAAGGTCGTTCTGCACCTCATTGAATACCGCTTCGGTATACCAGTTAAAGATACTCGATGTCGGATTACTTTGTTCGGATTCCTTATTTTCTTCGGAAAGTACAAGCTCTGTATCGTAAGCAGCCTTTGCCGTAGCTTCGTCGATTTTCCCGTTATCGAGCATCTCGGAAATTACGTCGTTTCTTCTGTCGATACACTCCTCGGGATAATTGACGGGGTTATAGCTGTAAGGGTTTTTGACAATTCCCGCCAGTGTAGCACATTCCACAAGGTTAAGCTCACTTACGTCTTTGCCGAAATACGTTTCGGCAGCTGTCTGTACACCGTTACAGTTATTTCCGAAGTATATGACGTTCAGATACATCTCCAGTATCTGTTCTTTCGAATATTCTTTTTCAAGGTTAAGAGCACGGCAGATTTCCTGCACTTTTCTCGTAATCTTGACTTCATTATCACCGGTCACGTTTTTAACAAGCTGCTGAGTGATTGTCGATGCTCCGAAATTCCCCTTGAATTTCAAAAAATAGTTGAATACCGCACGCGTAGTCGTCAGCCAGTCAACACCGTTGTGAGAGAAGAAACGGTGGTCCTCTATGGAAACGAATGCGTCAACGAGTTCTTTCGGGAATTTATCATATGATACCCATATACCGTTATCTGCACCGTAAATTCTCTGGTCCTCGATCTCGTGATCTTTTCCGTCTGAGTCGGTGTAGTATAGCTGGGTGGTTTTATTGGCGCCGATACCAACGAGAAGTGACGCATCAATATCAGGGTCAACGTAGTTTTTGATATATACGGCAAACGTGGAACCTACTATTATTCCGACAAGGAATACAACAAGAAGAAGAGTCAGAACGACGTTAGAAATATAAGATAAAACCTTAAGTGATATCTTGCCGATTTTCTTGAAAGTATCACCGGTTTCGTTTTTCCGGTCGACTATTGCGGAGTCTGTCTTCTTTTTTCCGAACAGTGCCAAAATCACACTTCCTTTCGGTAAAGATTTACAATTAATTATAACACACGTATGTGCTCTTATACTTGAATAATCCGTTAATTTACACTAATAATAAAATTAACGATAAATGAAAGGCATAACACCTTGAAAATACAGAATATATTATTATTAATTTTTGCCTGTATGACGGTATTCACGATAACCGTGATACTGTTCCACAGTCCGGGTCAGGTTTCGGTAAAGCCCGAGTCAGGCGTACTTGCCACTTGTAAGATTTTCCTGATAAAGGAAAACAAAGGCATCGTATGCGTTTATGACGAAAGCGGAGCTACTCTAATAAAAGATTCCGGTATTCCCGTTAGGCTTTTGCCTGCATCTGTTGAAGAATTTCTTAAAGGCGGCATTGAAGTGTCGGGAGAAAGAAGAGTAAAACAATTACTTGAAGAATTTTCAAGCTGATTATTTGGTAACTACCGCATCGTCGCCGAGCAGTGAGCGCAGTTCTTTCATTGCCATGGGAGACGCCGATATGCCGCAGTTCCCTTTCAGATATTTACCCGAGGAGGTATCGTAAAGTATTACGGGTACGTTTCCGGAGAATATTTCAACGTAGGCAAGAAGCTTTTCGTAAAGTACTTTATCATTAACGTCAAGCTTCAGATAAACCTTTTCCGTTTTTGCGGGAGACGGTAAGTTAACGGGATTTGAGTGCGGTACCGTTTTGTTTTTTTCTCTCGGGAGCTCGGGGAGAGGGATTGATATGGCAGTAGCTGTTTTCTCATTGTTCATAAGCGGGAACATATCGTTTGCGAGAATCCGAATTTCGTCCTCGTCTTTATTCGATATGGTTCCGCTTACGCAAAGAGGTATTTCTGTGTTTATAAGATACCCGATTTTTGCAAAAAGTTCGGGGAAAACGATAACTTCAGTCTCTCCGGTTTTGTCTGAAACCGTAACGAAAGCCATTTTGTCTCCGCGTCTCGTATCCTTGACGCTCTTCTTTAAAACCGTTACGCAGATTGCTACGGCTTCATCGGCACGGTACGTATGTTTAAGCGTATCACTGCCGTTTTCGTTAAACGATTCCGTTATATCGTGTATTTCCGCAGGAGATATAAGAGCGGTATGCTCGGAATAATCGTCAAGAACGTGTCCCGATGCAAATATTCCGAGAAATTCTTTTTCAAGATACAGTTTTTCGGCAGCGGAAAGCTCGGGAATATCGGGGTATGAAATTACGGGAAGCGGTATTCCGTCGGATATTTCGTCAAGAATTCCTATCTGCCCCTCGTCCGAAGAATTACCCGACGATACCGCGAGTGCGGTATCCTGAGTGGCAATCATTCTGCTTCTGTATACTCCGAGACTGTCAAGAGCACCGCATTTAATCAGTGCTTCAAGCTGTCTTTTGTTCAGTCCTCTCTTTCCCATGCGGGTAAGAAAATCCACGTAAGACGTAAACTCGCCGTCATATCTTTCGGCAACAATCTGCTCCGAAAAGCTTACGCCGATATTTCTGACCGCGGAAATGGGAAAACGGACCGAACCGTTTTCGGCATGATATTCGGAAAAACTTTTGTTTATATCGGGCGGCAGAAGCTTAACACCCTGTTTTGCAAACTGTGCTATATACTCGGAGGTTTTTGAAGGATTACCTATAACCGATGTAAGAAGAGCGCAGAAATATTCAACGGGATACTTACACTTGAGATATGCAGTTCTGTATGAGAGCAATGCATATGCCGCCGCATGACTCTTGTTGAATGCGTAATTGGCAAATCCGGTAATATCTCCGAAAAGTCTTTCCGCTTCATCTCGCCTGAATCCGTTTGCCTCAACGCCTGCAAAGAATGCTTCTCTTTCGCGTTCAAGCTCGTCCGAATGTTTTTTTGCAATTGCACGGCGTACCACGTCTGCGCGACCGAATGAGTATCCCGCGGCAACGCGGAATATCTGCATTACCTGCTCCTGATATACGATACAGCCGTAAGTATCCTCGAGTATTTCATTGACTCCCGGTATATCGTAACCGTTTATTTTACCGCCGTTTCTCTGTTCAATATATCTCGGAATGGAATCCATCGGCCCGGGACGGAAGAGGGCTATTGCGGCTATTATCTCTTCAAATTTATCGGGACGCAGCTGAAGCAGCATCTGCTTCATGCCGGGACTTTCAAGCTGAAATACACCGTCCGTTCTGCCTTTTGATATCATCGAATATACCTCGGGGTCATCGGGTACCTTCGATATATCAAAACCGGGCACGGACTCTTTAATCTGCCTCTCTGCAGCATCTATTACGGTAAGATATCTTAGTGCGAGAAAATCGAACTTGAGAAGCCCGAGTTCTGCTACTCCTTCCATAGTAAACTGAGTTACAGGTGAACCGTTATTATCTGCAACGGGAACGTAATCCGTTACGGGGTCAGCCGTAATTACAACACCCGCGGCATGAGTTGAAGGATGACGCGGCATGCCCTCAAGTGCACGGCCTATATCAATAAGGCGGTGCACGTCACCGTCGGATTCGTAAAGTTCTTTCAGTTCTCTGCCTTCAAGAGCTTTATCAAGCGTTACGTCGAGGTCGCGGGGTATCAGCTTGGCAACCTTGTCAACGTCGGCATAATTCATGCCGAGTGCACGTCCGGCATCGCGGACGACTGCGCGTGCCGCCATAGTGCCGAATGCAATAATCTGCGCAACGTGGTCCTCGCCGTATCTCGTTTTTACGTAATCTATAACCTCGTCCCGTCTGTTATAGCAAAAGTCAATATCAAAGTCAGGCATGCTGACTCTTTCGGGATTGAGAAAACGCTCAAACAGAAGATTATATTTCAGAGGATCAATATCTGTAATTCCTATAAGATAAGCCGTAAGACTTCCCGCGCCGGAGCCTCTTCCGGGACCGACGGGGATATTTTTGCTTTTGGCATAGTTTACGAAATCCCATACTATAAGATAGTATTCGGAATATCCCATCTTCCCAATTACGGAAAGCTCGTATTCAAGCCTTGATATATAAGCATTTCTGTCAAAGTTCAGTTTGCCTTCGGCTTCTTTTTTGTCAAGGCCTTCAAGCGCAAGAGTTTTAAGATATTCCCCGGGTTCCTCACCGTTATCGGGCTTATATCTCGGAAGATGGGTTTCACCGAGTGTAAAATCGAAATTACACATATCGGCTATCCTTGCGGTATTCTCTATTGCACCGTCATATTCCGAGAATAACGCTTCCATTTCCTCGGTCGATTTGAAATAGAACTCGTCCGTTTCAAAGCCTACGGGACGTCCGTCGGTGATAACGTTGTTTGTCTGAATACATAGAAGAATCGCCTGCGTTGCGGCATCTTCTTTTTTTATATAGTGAATATCGTTCGTGGCAACAAGCGGTATCCCCGTATCCTTCGACAGTTTGGAAAGAAGAGGCAATACATCTAGCTGTTCTTTAATACCGTGGTTTTGTATTTCGATATAATAATTGCCTTTGCCGAATATGCGCTCCATATTCTTCGCATATTCCACGGCTTCCTCATAGTTTCCCGAGAGAAGCAGCCTCGGTATTTTTCCGGCAAGGCACGCAGAAAGCGCCACAAGCCCCTCTGAATGGTTTTCAAGCAGAGACATATCAATTCTCGGCTTTACGTAAAAACCGTCCGTAAACGCGCGAGAGACCATATATATGAGGTTTCTGTAACCGATTTCGTTTTTTACGAGAAGAACGAGGTGGTTGCTGTGAGAATCGAGGTCGTGTGACTTGTCGCTCATACTGCGCGGTGCAACGTAAACCTCGCATCCGATAATCGGCTTTATTCCCGCTTTTTTGCAGGCTTTATAAAAGGCAAGCGTTCCGTACATTACACCGTGGTCGGTAATCGCAACGGCAGACTGACCGGCGGCGGCTGCGGCAAGCGGTATATCGCTGATACGGCAGGCACCGTCGAGGAGACTGTATTCGCTGTGAAGATGAAGATGTACGAATTCGCTCATCGTCTTTTCCTTTCTTTATTGTTTGATGGCTTTAATTGTATTATAAAAAGCTTCTATTTTGTCAAGCCGGTGTTTTACACCCGATTTCGATATGGGAGTAAAGAATTTTTGTCCGAGGTCGGACAAAGGAGATTCGGGATACTGCAGTCTCAGTTTCGCGGTTTCCGCAAGCTCGGGTCCGAGATTATCAAACTGCCCTTCTTCGATTATGAAATTAATCATTTCGATAAAGCGTCCCGAAGCGGTAAGTGATTTTGATATATTGGCTGCATCGCAGTTGACCTGTCTGTTTGTCTCGCCGCGAAGTTCTTTAATGATTCTTGCGTTTATTACGTCGAATACACTGTTGTTTGCACCGATATAACCGAGAAAGTCCTCAATAAAATCGCTTGATTTGGAATATAAGAGATATCTTCCTTTCCTTTTTCCTTCACTCATCGGAAACCCTGCGGTTTCAAGAACCGTTTTCGTTTCATCTGCTGCTTTTTTTTCGGGAAAAGAAAATTCTATATGATACGATTTTGTGGGATCGGTTACGTTACCCGCAGCTACGAACAGCCCGGACGTAAAATATCTTATGCATTCGGGACATACAAGTTTTTCAAAGCCGTTCTTTACGCTTTCGGCCGGATTGTCCGACGAAAAAATGCCGCAGCCGTCCTCGAAGGCATGGCGGCAGCATTTCTTTTTAATAGGAGCCTCAAGAACGTGTTCTTTTGTATTTTCCGAAAAACTGTTTTTCATTCCACAAAAATTATCTCGTTCTCTATCATAATCCCGTTAATACGGAATATTTCGGACTTGATATGGTCGGAAAGTTTCTTAACGTCTTCAGCGGTTGCACCGCCGACGTTAATAATAAATCCCGCGTGTTTCTCAGATACCTGAGCACCGCCGACTGTATAGCCCTTCAGTCCCGCCTGCTCAATAAGTGCACCTGTGTAATATCCCGGGTATCTCTTGAATGCACTTCCTGCACTCGGGTATTCAAGCGGCTGCTTATCGCGTCTGCGTGCCATAAGCTCATCCATTTTAGCGCGAATCTGTTCTTTATCGCCTTCGGCGAGCCTGAACCGTGCAGACAAAACGGTGTAACCGGGGTTTTCTTTATATATGCTTTCTCTGTAACCGAAGTTATGTTCTTCAAGCGGAATTTCGCGGATAATTCCGGTTGCACAGTCAAGCATCGTACTCGAAACGAGAACCTCGGAAGTCTGATGCTCATACGCTCCCGCATTCATGTAGACCGCACCGCCTACGCTTCCGGGTATTCCGTACGCAAATTCAAGTCCGGCAAGACCGTGATTCTGTGCGATAACCGCAAGCTCGGTATAAGATACACCTGCGCCCGCTTCCAAAACTTCACCGTCTGCGGATTTTTCGTTAAGTCCGAGAGTCGATATAACAACACCGTCAAAACCGTTATCGGAGAATACAAGATTTGTTCCCTTTCCGAGGATAAATTTCCTGCATTCGTTTTCGTTTACAAGCTCAAGGACGTTCTTAAGCTCTTCCGCGTTTTTGGGGGTTACGAACAATGCCGCAGAACCGCCGATTCTGAACGAGCAATGCTTTGATAACGGTTCGTTTTCGGTATAAGCTATATTTTCCGAGTCAAGTATACTTTTAATGTTTTCGTAATTATCAGTCATATAATAACCTGTTTCAGCCGAGCATCGGAACAAGGTCGGCGATCGTATCGACAGTATAAGTTGCGGGGCAGTTTTCGGTATCTCTGCCGCGAGCTACGTAGCATGAGTCAATTCCGTAATTTACGGCACCTTTTATATCGGACGTAAGAGAATCTCCGACAACAAGATAATCGGAAAGATCGGTATCGCCGATATCACCGATTACAATATCGAAAAACTCACGCGACGGCTTTGCACAGCCCATCTCTTCGGATATATAAACCTTTTTGAAGTACTTAATTACGGGCGACGGAAACAGTCTTTTGTTCTGCGTGTACGTCAGTCCGTTCGTTATAAAGTAAAGGTCGTATTTTTCCGCAAGCTTTGCGCAAGTATCCAGAGAATACGGATACAGTATGTTCTGACAGGCAAGCTGCTCCATATATTCATGAGCAAGATCTTTGGTTCTGCTTTCTTCAAGAACACCGGTAACTCTTATAAGCTCGGCAAATCTTTCGGTTTTAATAATATCCCGTGTAACGAGTCCGAGCTCGAGTTTTTTCCACAGTGCGTCGTTTATATCGTGATATATCGGGTGAATTTCTTCGCCGTTTTCGACTCCGAAAGCTTTAAGAGAGGCAATAAAAGCCAGTCTTTCGCACTCACGGAAATCGAAAACGGTATCGTCGGCATCAAAAAGAATATATCTGTATTTTCTCATTTAACGATGAAACGGTGGAAAGTCTTCTTGCCCTTCTTTACAATGAGTCCGTCTCCTTCAAAGAGAGATTTGTCTATGGTTTCGTCAAATCTTTCTGCCTTTACGTCGCCGTAAAGTACGCCGCCCTGAATGATAAGACGCTTTGCTTCGCCCTTGGAAGGTGCAAGCTTACCTGCTACGAGAAGATCCGCAATACCGATTTTTCCGTCGTTAAAATCAGCTGCGGTGAGTTCGGTGGTAGGCATATTCTCGGACACGCCGCCTGCGGCGTATACGTTTCTTGCAGCATCAAGAGCCTTCGTCGCTTCCTCTTCGCCGTGAATCAGGGCAGTAACCTCATAAGCGAGCTTTTCTTTAGCCTTGTTGATATCGCTTCCTTCGAGTTTTTCGTATTCTGCAATTTCTTCAAGAGGCATAAACGTAAGCATCTTCATGCAGTTGATAACGTCTGCATCGTCGATGTTTCTCCAGTACTGGAAGAACTCGTACGGCGAGGTCTTTGCGGGGTCGAGCCAGAGAGCGCCCTTTTCGGTTTTGCCCATCTTTTTGCCTTCACTGGTAAGAAGAAGCTTAAAGGTAAGACCGTATACGTCCTTACCGAGTTTACGTCTGATAAGCTCGACACCGCCTATAATGTTGGACCACTGGTCGTCGCCGCCCATTTCGAGCATGCAGCCGTAATCCTGGTACAGACGGTAGAAGTCGTAGCTCTGCATGGTCATGTAGTTGAACTCAAGGAAAGTAAGACCGCCCTCAAGACGCGATTTGTAGCACTCTGCCGCAAGCATACGGCTGATGGTAAAATGAGGGCCTACTTCTCTGAGGTAATCAACGTAGTTCATATTGAGAAGCCAGTCACCGTTATTTACGAAAATAGCTTTTCCGTCGGACGTATCGATGAATTTGCCCATCTGACTCTTGAGATTCTCGATGTTATTTGCAATTTCTTCCTTGCTCATCATACGTCTCATATCGTTTTTACCCGAGGGGTCACCGATCATAGCGGTACCGCCGCCGAAAATTGCGATGGGACGGTGTCCTGCTCTCTGCATATGAGCCATAATCTTCATCTGAATGAAGTGACCGATATGTAAGCTGTCGGCAGTAGGGTCAAAACCTACGTAGAACGTTATGGGATCACCGTCGAGAAGCTTTTTGACCTCTTCCTCGTTGGTGCACTGTGCAATCATTCCTCTGTCTTTGAATTCCTGAAATAAACTCATTTTTCTTTTTCGGGCACAAGCCCGTCCTTTCGTTTTATGTAAACTTATTTTTTATCAATCATTTCGGCAGCTGCGTTAATCTGGGTTTCGGTAATATCCACACCGCCGATTATTCGGGATATTTCCCCGATTCTGCCTTCCCTGTCGAGTACGTCGACACGGCTTTCGGTACGTCCGTCGCGCTCGCTCTTGCTTATTCTGAGATGAACGTCTGCAAGTGACGCTATCTGCGGAGAGTGTGTAATACACACAACTTGAGACTTTCTCGAAAGCTCAAGAAGCATGCGTCCCATTTTCTCCGACGTACCGCCCGATACTCCCGTGTCAATCTCATCGAAAATATAAGTATCCGACGGGTGTCTTTCGGACAGCGCGCATTTCAGCGACAGCATCGTTCTTGCAAGTTCGCCTCCGGATGCGGCGTGTCCGAGTTCTACGGGTGCTTCTCCGGCGTTTGCGGATATCATAAACGAAACGTCGTCACGTCCGTCGGTACCGAAGCCGTCGTTTTCACCGCTTGCTTTCGCAACGCGAACAAAGAACTTTATCTTCGGCATATCAAGTTCCCGAAGATAAGTACAAACCTTTTCCGCAAGTTCGTTTCCTGCCGAAATACGGCTTTCGGTAAGTTTTTCCGCCGAAGCGGCAGCTTCTTTTTTGAGTTCGGCGTATTCCCTGTCAAGCGAATAGAGATATCCGTCTCCCTCTTCAAGACCTTTAAGCTTTTTGGCGGCACCGTTTCTGAATTCCTTGATTTCTTCAACAGTCGTACCGTACTTATTTTTAAGCTTATCTATTTGCCTGAGTCTTGACTCGGCTGCGTTTATCGCACGTTCGGGGTCGTCAAGTTCATCGCCGAGTATGTCTCCCGCGGTTTCGGAAATATCAATAAGCTCGTACCTTATGGCATCAAGCCTGTCGGCAAGTGCGTCGGCGTTATCTACGGCGTCGCCGAGCTGTCTGTATGCAGCTGACGCTTTTTCCACAAGATATGAAGCAGAGCCTTTCTCTGCGTCGGTAAGGGCACGTTTTATGAGGCTCACGCATTTTGAAACCTTTTCGGCAGCTCTTGCTCTCCTGAGGAGCTTCTCAAGTTTTTCGGGTTCGCTGTCATCGGTAAGCTTGGCAGAATCGATTTCCGTAATCTGATATTTCAGAATATCGGTCATCATCGCTTTATCCCGAAGGTTCTCTCTGAGTTTTGCGTATTCGTTTCTGTTTTCGATTAGCCTTGTATAAACCGATAAATAATTCTGTTTCAGGCTTTCGTTTTCCGCATACCCGTCAAGCATCTTCAGATGCAGTGATTTATCCGATAACGCTCTGCTGTCGCTCTGACCCGATATACCGATAAGGCTGTCGCAGATATCTCTCAGCGTGGAAATCGGAACACTGTGTCCGTTTATCTTGGTAGTTCCGCGCCCGTCTGCGCCGAAGCTTCTGTATATCTCAATTTCACCGTTCTCATCTGTAAATTCCGAAATCTTTTCTGAAGAAACGGCATCGGTATCGGTTGAAAATATCGTCCGTATTTCCGCGACGTTTTCTCCCGTCCTGAGCATATCGCGTGATGCACGTGCGCCGGCAATCAATTCAAGACAGTCTATGAGAATTGATTTTCCCGCTCCCGTTTCTCCGGTAAGTACGGTGAAACCGCGATCGAATTCGATGTTTACGTCCTTGGCGACCGCAATGTTTCTAATTGATAATGCCCTGAGCATTATATCCCGCCTTTCGGTGTAATCAGATTTCGAGTCCTGCAGCTTCCTTAATGTTTACGGTAAACTCCTCGGCGCATTCGTCGTCCTTGGTAACGATGATTATAGTATCGTCTCCGGCAACACAACCGAGAACGCCGTTAGCCTTCTGCGAGTCAATTCCGGCAGCTACCGCCTGCGCGAGTCCGGGATACGTTTTGATAACAACGATATTCTTCGCACGTGTTACGGTGCGCAGAGACTGCATCATAGTGGTGCCGTATATCGTTGAACTCTTGCCGAAGGTATCAAGCGGTAAAGAATAAGTATACTTGCCCGCTGAGTTCTGAGATTTGGTAATCTGAAGATCTCTTATATCTCTTGAAACGGTAGCCTGAGTTACGTCAAAACCGACACTTCTGAGATGTGTAATAAGATCATCCTGGGTTTCAATATCGAACTCGTCAATAATATTGATGATAGCCTGCTGTCTTTTAGATTTCATATTACTTAACCTTTCTTTTATATCGGTCTGTCGGACTATCTTTCCGAAGACATTTTTTGACTTAATACGTTAAGGAACGTGCGTTTTTTGAACCGAACGAACGAAGCAGTTTCGCTTGAACGTTCTATTCTTATAACGTCATCGGGCAATATGCGGAACGTTTCGTCACCGTCAAGCGTAAGATAAACGTTGTTTTCACCGCATTTTACCGATTTTATTTCGAATATTGAATTGCCGTTGAAAATTACCGGTCTTTGATAGAATGAATGAGGACATATCGGAGTTGCTATAATGCACTCGAGCGTCGGGTCGGCAACAGGTCCGCCTGCCGACATTGAATAAGCGGTAGAACCCGTGGGCGTTGCTACAATCAGTCCGTCGGAATGATAGCTCTGGGCGAGTGCATTATCACAGTAAAAGTCAAAGCTGATTATTCGCGGTACGGGACCGTTTGCGAGAACCGCATCGTTGAGTATCGGCCTCGTCGGGCTTATCTCTTCGTCTCCGCGAATGATCTTTACGTTATACATCGATCTTGAATCAACGGTATATTCACCCGCCAAGACCGATTTTATAAACGAGGTTTCTCCTCTTTCGAGTTCCGAAAGATAACCGAGATGCCCGGTGTTTATACACAGCACGGGAGTTTTGAACGGAGCAAATTCACGTGCGGCTTTAATCATCGTACCGTCGCCGCCGAATACCGCAACAAGCTCCGAAGTTCTGTACTCGTAATCTTTTTCGCAGATTTCCACGCATCCGAAAGTGTCGGATAACGTTCCGGAATTATCTCCCGACGTAACTGTCTTTACGCCTGCATCGTGAATTTCATCGATAAAAGGCTTTATGAGATAAACCCAGTCGGGATTCTTCGCGAAGCATCGAACGGATACTTGATTTATCACCCGGTTACCTCCTTTATCAGTTTTGTTAAATCCGTTTTTTTATAATCAGCGGATTTTTTGAAACATACGAGAAATTCCGTATTTCCGTCTCCGCCTTCTATCGGGGACTTGATTATCCCCGAAACGTTAAGTCCGTTTTCTTCACCTGATTTACAAACCTTTGCAATTGCCTCGGCATGATACCATTTGTCCTTAACGACACCGTTTTTCCCGAGAGCCGACTTACCGCACTCAAACTGAGGTTTAATCAGAGATACGAACATACCGCCGTCTTTAAGCACAGATGCAGCCGCAGGTATAATAATCGTCTGTGAAATAAACGAAACGTCGCAAACCGCAATATCGGGAGAGAAGCCTATGTCTTCTGCTTTGAGATATCTCGCATTATAGCCTTCGATGTTGATGACTCTTTCGTCCTCGCGAAGTGCTTCGTCAAGCTGACCGTGTCCCGAATCAACCGCCGCAACTTTCACGGCTCCGCGTCTCAGGAGACAGTCTGTAAAGCCTCCGGTTGACGCACCTATATCAACAGCGGTTTTATCGCCGACATCTATTCCGAAAGCATCAAGAGCCGCCTCAAGCTTAAGTCCTCCTCTTCCGACGTATTCGTAAGGAAGAGCCGTAATTTCAACCCTGTCGGTATCTTCTACAGCGAATGAAGGTTTATCTGTAATTTTACCGTTTACGGTTACGAGTCCTTTTTTGATACACTCGCTTGCGAAGCTTCTGCTTTTTGCTTTTCCCGTTTCGGCAAGATATACGTCAAGACGAGTCATTTCTTTCTGTCGATAAGGTACTCAGCCAATGCGGCAAGCACCTCTCCGCCCTTAATTTTCTCTATTGCTTCAACGGCAGTGTCCGTAAGACGCTTGTATTCTTTTACGGCATCTTCAAGACTCATAAATGCAAGAGTTGTATTTTTGTCGTTCTTTTCGTCACTTCCGACGGGCTTGCCGAGCGTTGCCGTATCACTTGTTACGTCGAGCACGTCATCCTGAATCTGAAAAGCAAGTCCGAGAGAATAAGCATACGTACGCAGAATATTAAGCGTCCCGGCGTCAGGTACGCCGTTAACGGAAACGTATCCCGCTTCTAAGTCGGAGGCCAAGCGGT
>JAZUGD010000167.1:0-10433 GCA_045641025.1 Eubacteriales bacterium | reverse complement strand
CGTCATCCCGAGGCACGGGCATAACGAAAGAAACAGCTTTCTTGCCGTGCCGTGGGGATCCGGAGCTGCGGTTTGGTATTCTCTGCGGTGGTAAGCTGATAAACGAATTATGTTCGCTTGGCGGATTAAGTCTGTACTTTGAGTTCCTGCAACTCCAACCACGTACTGACATTATTATAGCCGTATCTCTTCGACGTAAAGAGATAGCGTACGTACGTCCGGATCCCCACGGGGCGTGAAGCAATTGCATCCAAACGTATGACCCGCCCCTCGGGATGACGGTATCGGATGTCCCTGCGTGGACCTGCGTGGAATGCGGTACCCGCCCCTCGGGATGACGGCGCTCGTGCGTGCACGAGCAGTTGTCACCTGCGTGGACGTGCCGAATATCGCAGTTGGCATCCACGGTGTCATTTACGTTAATTCACATCCATACAGTACACCTTAATTCCGCTTTCCGAATTCCGAATTCAATAAAGGAACATTATGCTTACTTCACAACGAAAAACCGAACTTTACGATAATTTCTCCCGTGTGCGGGAGAGGATAGAGAATGCGAAGGCGCGGCGCGGCGCGGGGCCGGACGTGGCTCTTCTCGCGGCGACGAAAACCGTGCCCGCCGAGGACATCGTGTACGCGACAGAGAACCTCGGGCTCACGCTCGCGGGGGAAAACCGCGTGCAGGAGCTGTGCGCAAAATACCCCGACCTTGTCGGCAAATGTGACCTGCACTTAATCGGCACGCTCCAGACGCGAAAGGTGCGCGACACCGTGGGCAAAGTGTCGATGATCGAGTCGGTCGACAGTCTGAAGCTCGCTTCGGAGATTGACCGCCGCTCACGCGAGGCGGGAGTCGTCACGGACGTGCTGCTGGAGGTAAACATCGGCCGCGAGGAGAACAAAAGCGGCGTGCTTCCCGAAAACGTCGGGGGTCTGCTTGATGAAATTTCGTCATTTGAGGCGATAAGACCCGCCGGAATCATGACTATGGCGCCGATTTGCACCTCGGAAGCGGAAAGAAGAAAATATTTTAGCGAAACTTATCGAATTTTCATTGACATTTACCTCAAAAAAAGGCATAATATAATAGAGCCTGTCTTATCTATGGGAATGAGTGATTCTTTCGAGGAAGCAATCCTCGAGGGCGCGACCGAGGTAAGGGTCGGCTCGGCGCTGTTCGGTTCCCGAAACTATGCGCAAACCTTGTAACCGGATCAAATTAACATATTTTTCGGAGGAAAACTATTATGGGACTCATGGACAAAATCAAGAGAGCAACCGGCGGAGACGACAACTACGACGAGATGTACGGTACTGACATTTACGACGGATACGACGTATTCGGCGAAGGCGAAGACGACGGCTACGACGGCTACAATCAGCCCGCGCCCGCTCCCCAGCCCACCTACACCGCACCCGCATCCACCGGTATCTCCATCGGCGGTTCCGCACTTGAAATGAAGGTTGTTAAGCCCGAGCACTTCGAGAGCGTTCCCCAGATCGCAGATCATCTTCTTTCCAAGCGCACCGTTGTCCTCAACCTCGAGAACACGAGCAAGGAAACCGCAAGAAGACTTATCGACTTCCTTTCCGGCGTTGCATACTCCATCGACGGCTCGCTGAAGAAGATCGCTTCCAACGCGTACGTTATCACCCCCTCCAACGTTGACGTCGGCGACGCACAGCTCAAGAGCGGTGCAAGACCCGCAGAGGTTAAGGAAGAGGCTGCCGAGGAAGGCACCGAGTTCGGGGATATGTAATTTTCCCCACAGACTGTTAATAATACAACGGTGGGGAAGGCTTTTGCCCTCTCCGCCTTTGTGTTTTACGAACTTGTGAGGTTTTGATGCCTATACTGTACTTTGTGAAGGCGTTCGTGCTGGCACTGCTCGGCGCGATCGAGCTTCTTATGTTTCTGCGCGCAATCTGCGGTTTTATACCGTCGCTTGCGTCAAGCACGTTCGCCTCGGTAGCCGTCGGGCTGACCGAGCCGCTCATCTTTCCCGTAAGACTCGTGGTGGAAAAATCGGAAACTCTCCGCAACATGCCGATTGACATGTCGTTTTTCATCACGTTCTTCATCATCACGCTGATCGAATCCGCGCTCGCATGACGGATACTGTAGTACACGCCGCGGAGCTTGAAGCGCGTGCGGAGTATTCTCCGGCGGCGTCGCGTTTTCTGACACCGACGGAGCAGGCGGAGCTGTACGCTCTCGCCGCGCACTCCCGCGACAGACTTTTCTTCTGGGGCGGATACGTCGGCGCGGAACGCCGCGCGGCGGTATTTCTGCCGGAATGGGCGGCGGACGGCGCACCGAAGCCGTCGCTTCTGTCCGAGGAGAGAGAAGAGTTTCTCCTCTCGCTTATATACGAAAGCGGTGCGGCGTCGGAGCTGACCGATAAAATCTGCCCCGTGCGCATTTCGGGCGCGGAGCTTACTCACCGTTCCGTGCTCGGCTCGCTCATGGCGCTCGGCATCGAGCGCGACGCGATAGGCGACGTCACAATTGACGAGGGCGGCGCGGTGATTTTCACCGTACCGGGCATAGACCGCTACGTCGCGGACGAGCTCTCCCGCGTGGGGCGCTCTCCCGTCACCGTCACTCCCGCTTACCGCGATGCCCCTTACGTCTTCGAGCGTAAGTTCGAGGACTTGTCCGTTACCGTCGCGTCGATGAGACTCGACTGCGTGGTGGCGGCTCTCTGCCACCTCTCCCGCTCGCAGGCGGAGGCGGCGATACTGCGCGGCGACGTGCTTCTCTCATACGAGGCACGCAAGGACACGGCGCGCACCGTTACCGCAGGCGACGTCGTAACCGTCCGCGGGTACGGCAAATTCAGAATATCAGGCGACGGCGGACTCACGCGCCGCGAGCGCATCCGCCTGAACGCTCAAAAATACACTTAATACATCTCTTTTCGGAAAGGAATCAGCCATGTTAAAGCCGACCGATATCGAAGAACAGCGTTTTGAGATCTCCTTCAGAGGATACAACACGAACGAGGTTGACCAGTTCATGCACCGCATGCAGGAAGAGTATACCGAAATCTACAAGGAATTCGACTCTTTCTCGAGAAAAATCGCCGCAGCCGACATTAAGGTTCAGGAGGCGGACGACCGCTCCGACGAGTTCGTTGCGTCGATGAAGGCGGACAGAGAAGCCGCAGACGCTTACGCCGCCGAAAAGAGAGAAGAAGGCGAAAGAATCATCCGCGAGGCGAAGAACGCCGCGTCGGGTATCATGGCAGAGGTCAAGCGCCGCGCCGCTGACGCCGCAAAGGCAGCCGAGGCAAAGGCCGCAGCCGTCATGCAAGGTGCGAAGACCGAGTCCGAGCGTCTCGTTGCCGAGGCTAACGCCGAGGCGAACAAAATCATCCGTGAGGCACAGGCCAAGGCGGCTCAGGTTGAGAGAGGCGTTATCGAGAAGGCTCAGGCTGACGCGAAGACCATCCGCGCCGAGGCTCAAAAGTCCGTCAAGGATGCGGAAACCCGCGCCGCAGACGCCGACGCATACGCCGAAAAGGTTTACGCTACCGCCGAAAAGTCGGTAAGAGAAATAGAAAGAGAGCTCCGCGGTGCGGCATCCACCATCGCGCTTCTCGCACGCAAGCCCGACGATTTACCGAAGGGCTATACCTCCCCCGTGGAGGAACCCGTCGAAGAGACGGTTGAAGAAACCGTCGAGCCCGAGGCCGAGGAAGAGCTTCTCCCCGAGGTCGAGGCTCCCGCCGTCGAAGCTCCCGCCGCTGTCGAAGAGAAGGCTGAGGAACCCGCCGAGGAAGACGACGACACCTACGCCGACGCTCCCGTGGGCGGCTCCATCGCAAAGGGCGGCTACTTCACCGAGGAATACCGTCAGGCAATGGCTGAGCTGTTCGGCACCGACGACGGCGAGATTCCCGCAATGGGCGACGATGACGACGACACTTACAGCTTCTACGACAAATCCGTGCTCGAGGAGCTTCAGGCGGACGCCGATGAAGACTCCGACGACGGCGAAGGCGACGGTCAGGTAACCTCCGAGTACGTCCGCACGGCGGCTGAGGAAGAAACGCTTTCGTCCGCAAACCTCGACTCCATCTTCAAGGCGCCGAGCGACGACGACCTTCGCGAAATTTTCGATAAGATGTAATCCCGCGCTGAAGCGCATATAACCACTGACAGGAGGAGCCTATGCTCACGGTTTTCATCACGGCGGTGCTGTGCATCATCGCCGACCGCGTGACGAAGTATTTCACGGTAGAGTACCTGAAGCCCGTCGGGCAGTGCGACCTCATACCGGGCGTGCTCCGTCTCTCGTACGTTGAAAACAAGGGCGCCGCGTTCGGCTCCCTCACGAATCACCGTTGGGTGTTCATCGCCGCATCGCTCGTGCTTATTGCGGCGATAATCGCATACGTGATAATAAAGAAGCCGAAGGCATCCGTCGGCACGCTCGCGCTCGGGCTTGTGCTCGGCGGCGGCATCGGCAACATGATAGACCGCCTCTTTTACGGCTACGTGGTCGATTTCATCGACTTCTGCGCCTTCCCGAAGGTGTGGATGTGGGTCTTCAACGGGGCGGACGCGTTCGTCTGCGTGGGAGCGGCACTGCTCGTGGTGTGGCTCCTCGTGACCGATTATAAAGAGAGAAAAGCAAAAACGGAGGCATCGGCTCCGGAGTCGGAGACTGCGGAGGCGAATGATGACGGAGAATGAATTTCCCGAGGTCGTCTGTCTGACCGTTCCCGCCTCGCTTGACGGCGTACGCGCCGATGCGGCGGCGGCAAAGCTTCTCGACATAAGCAGAAGCGCCGCGGAGCGTATCATTACCTCCGGCGGCGTTCTTTGCAGCGGTAAAGAGATAAATAAAAAGACCGCCGTACGCGAGGGCGACGTGCTTGAGGTAACTCTGCCCGAGGCGGAGCCCTGCGAGGCTCTGCCCGAGGACATACCCCTCGACGTCGTGTACGAGGACGGCGACGTTATAGTTATAAACAAGCCCTCCGGCATGGTAGTTCACCCCGCGCCGGGTCACGCAAGCGGGACTCTCGTGTCCGCGCTTCTTTTTCACTGTGCGGGCTCGCTTTCGGGCATCGGAGGAGTCACGCGCCCCGGAATCGTGCACCGTATCGACAAGGAAACGAGCGGGCTTATCGCCGTTGCGAAAAACGACGCCGCGCACGTATCCCTTGCTTCTCAGCTTGAGTGCCACTCGATGCGCCGCACCTACGCGGCGATAGTCCTCGGTCACCCCGGGGACGGTACGGTTGACGCGCCGCTTGCGCGCCACCCCGTCGACCGCAAGAAAATGGCGGTTTCGAATTCTCCCGCGGCAAAGCGTGCCGTCACGCATTTCGTAACGGAAGAAGAGATGGGTCAGTTCTCCCTCCTGCGCCTCGAGCTTGAAACGGGCCGCACGCACCAGATTCGCGTGCACATGGCGCACGTCGGGCACCCCGTCCTCGGCGACCCCGTTTACGGCGGCGACAGAACGACGTTCCAAAAGCACCACCCCGCGCTTTTCGACGGGCAGATGCTCCACGCCCACCGCCTCACTCTCACTCATCCGACAACGGGAGAGACGATGACCTTCGAAGCCCCGCTCCCCGAAAACATGACGAGAGCAATTGAAATTTTGCGAATGCAAAATTAATGCGGAATGGCGATGTTTGCCGCAGGCAAACTCGCAGGGTTTAGGCGAAGCCTAACACCCATTTCCCCGAAGGCGAACAACCACGGAATTCGGAATGCGGAATGCGGAATTATGCCGAACTGTATGTCTGTCAACATAATAAACGGTTCGCATTAGAGCCTTCCCTTGCCAGGGAAGGGGGACCGCGTTAGCGGTGGATGAGTAGTCCCCCGAGCGGTTTGCAGTTCTATATTTTTGTAAGTATACAGAAAATTAAAAGCCTTCCCTTGCCTGCCTTTTGCAATGCAAAAGGGGTCAGGGGGACCGGGCTTTGCCGCGCAAAGCCAGTGGATTGAGTAGGTTGAAGTTTTGCGGTGCAAAACAACATATTAAAGAGACCGTATAGACGGACACTACTGCGAATCGCTCGGGGGACTACTCATCCGTCGGCTTCCGCCGACACCTTCCCTGGCAAGGGAAGGCTTTATTGCGAACCGTTTATTATGCCGACAGACGGCAGGTTTGGTTTAATTCCGCAATTCCGTGGTTGTTCACCTTCGGTGAAAACCGCGAGTTTGCCAACGGCAAACATCGCCATTCCGCATTCCGTGGTTGTTCGCCTTCACCGAAGCAGACGCCGACCCCCCTACGGTTTATAAATAATGTTTTGCGCAGCAAAACTACATTAACTCTGAACTCTGCAACTCTGTGGGTGTTAGGCTTCGCCTAAACCCTGCGAGTTTGCCTATGGCAAACGTCGCCACTCTGTACTTGAATTACAATCCCTTTTATGTTACAATAATTATGTATATTCATCTTCGGAGGCAGGATTGGCTGACAAAAACATAAAACTGTCGGATCATTTTACGTACGGACGGCTGCTTCGTTTCGTTGCGCCGAGCGCGCTCATGTTCGTGTTCATGTCCGTTTACAGCGTCGTCGACGGTTACTTCGTATCAAATTTCACGGGTAAAACCGAATTTGCCGCGGTTAACTTCATAATGCCGTTCATAATGCTCCTCGCGACGCCGGGCTTCATGCTCGGCACGGGAGGCAGTGCCCTCGTTTCGATGACTCTCGGTCAGGGAAATTCCGAGCGGGCGAACCGGCTGTTCTCGTTCTTCTGCTACGTCGCCGTAGGCGCGGGCGCGGTCATGAGCGTGCTGTCGTACCTGCTTATGCCCACCGTGGCGACCCTTCTCGGCGCTGAAGGTGAGCTTCACCGTTACGCGGTGCAGTACGGACGGATTATCGTGACGGCGACGACGCCGCAGACGCTCCATTATTTCTTCGAGAGCTTCAACGTGACGGCGGAGCGCCCGCAGCTCGGGCTTCGCATAACGCTCGCGTCGGGCATCACGAACATCGTGCTCGATTTCCTTTTCGTTTACGTTTTCCGTTGGGGAGTCGCGGGAGCGGCTGTCGCAACCGCGATAAGCCAGTACCTCGCGGGGCTTATCCCGTTCATATATTTCCTGCTGCCGAACGGCAGTCTGCTCCGCTGCTCGCGTCCCCGATGGGACGGACGGGCTCTGCTGCGCGCCTGCACGAACGGCGTGAGCGAGCTTATGACCAACATTTCGATGTCCGTCGTCGGCATGGTTTACAACTTCCGCCTCATGGAGTATTTCGGTGAGGACGGCATCGCCGCGTATGGCGTTATCATGTACGTAAACTTCATTTTCATCGCGCTGTTTATCGGCTATTCGGTCGGTACCGCGCCCATCGTGGGCTTCCATTTCGGCGCGGGGAACAGAAGCGAGCTCAACAATATTCTGCGCAAAAGCGTGCTCGTGCTCTCAATCGGCGGCGTGCTGATGCTTGCCGCGGGCGAAATTTTCGCGCGGCCTCTCGCGCTTCTGTACGTCGCGTACGACGAGGCTCTGCTTGAAATGACCGTGCACGGCTTCCGCGTGTTCTCAGTCTCCTTCCTCTTCTGCGGGCTTGCGATTTTCGGCTCGTCGTTCTTCACCGCGCTGAACGACGGCTTTACCTCGGCGGCGATTTCGTTCCTGCGGACGCTCGTATTCGAGCTGCTCTCCGTCCTTCTTCTGCCGCTCGTGTTCGGCGGTGAGGGAATATGGTACGCCGTCATCGTCGCGGAGTTCATGGCAGTCGCCGTCAGCACCGCGTTCCTTATAATAAAAAGGAAAAAATACGGATACTTTGAACGAAACTGATGCAGAGTGCACTTCCAAAATTGCCGAGTGTTCAATGTTCATTCCGCATTCCGAATTCCGAATTTCCGAAAGGAAACTTATATGAAAAAGAAACTCTTATTCGCCTCGCGGGATCTGCGCGTCGGGGGTATGGAGAAGGCGCTTGTCTCTCTCCTTTCATCCCTTGATTTTTCCCGCTTTGACGTGACTCTCGTGCTCGAGAGGGCGGAGGGCGCACTGCTGCCCTCGCTCGACCCGCGCGTGACGGTGACGGAGTACGGGGTCTCCTCCTGCGGATTTGTGCCGCTCCGACGTGCGTTAAACCTCGCGCACAGACTCGCCTTCCGCGCAAAATACGGCAAAAGGTTCGATTTTTCCTGCGCTTACGCGACCTATTCCATCCCGTGCGGGGTCGTCTCCCGCGCGGCGTCGGATAAGTGCGCGCTTTATATCCATTCCGACTACGTGACCTCGCTGGGGACTGCGGGCGCGAAAGAATTTTTCGACTCCGTGTCGCTCGCCTCGTACCCGTTCGTGCTCTTCGTTGAGGAGGGAGCCCGTCAGCGCGCCGCCGCGCTGTACCCCGAAATTTCGGGCCGCTTCGTCACCGTGGGCAACCTGCCCGACGTCTCTGAGGTGACCGCGCTTTCGGAAGAGCCCGCTGACGTGCCCGAAAAGACGGGAGACACGCTCGTCTTCGTCGGACGGCTTGACGATACCTCGAAAAAGCTGTGCCGCCTCATCGACGCGGTGAAAATCCTCGGCGACACCGCACCCGCCGTGTGGGTAGTGGGTGACGGCCCCGACCGCGAAGCGTACGAAAAATACGCCGCGGATGCGGGAGTCGGCGACCGCTTCGTCTTCCTCGGCGAGAAGCAGAACCCGTACCCGTTCATGCGCGCCGCCGACGCGCTCGTGCTGTGCTCCGACTACGAGGGCTTCCCCGTGGTTTACGGCGAGGCCGCCGCGCTTTCCCTTCCCGTTATCACCACCGTTCCCGTATCGGACGGCACCTTCACGGTTGACGGCTCGTGCGCGTATATCGCAGAAAAGACCGCCGAAGGCGTCGCCGCCGCCGTGAGAGAATGTATGTCCGACTCCCCCCGCCGCACGCTCACCCTCGACGCGGAAGCGGTTAAGGAAAAAGCACTCGCGAGACTGTATGCAATTATAGGATAACGAACTCTATCGCAGAACGCTGGGTGTTTGCCTACGGCGAAACCCGACGCAGAGCGCAGAACTATGGTAAAAACCCGCCGATAGGCGGGTTTTGATTTTATTATAATATTTTGTTCATCCTATCTCCGAAAGCAATTCGTCTATTCTTTCAGGTATCTTTTGGCAAGGAACGCACAGTAATACGGAAAAGTATATATATTATCGTTCATCCCGACGTTTCCGCTGCAGAATTTGATTCCGCAGCGAATGTCAGGGTACCTTCCGCTGTTTACAAGCTGTGAAAGTGACTTTGACTTGTTGTTTTTTGCTTTGACTTCTACCGGAATCAAACTGTCTGCACCACGCAGAAAGAAATCCATTTCAAGAGTGGAATCCTCGCGTTTATAATAGTACAGTGCATATCCCGCCTTGACTAATGCCTCGGCGACTATACTTTCGTAAAGAGCGCCCTTATACACCGACATGTTTTTGTTTGCTCTGAGGTCCTCCTGCGCTTCCTCGTCGAGCAGAGAAACGAAAAGACCGGTATCGCAGAAATATATCTTGAATTTATCCGTATCGCAGTTACCCATAAGCGGTAATTCCGCTGCGCTGAGGCAATAACAAAGATTTATCATGCCCGCATCGCTCAGCCATTCTATACATCCGCGGTAATCTTTGAAGCGCGCATCTTTTTGCACCTTTGAAAGCTGAAACTTCTTGTTTTCTTTTGCAAGCTGAACGGGTATGCTGTTGAAAACGTTCAAAATTCTGGTCTGATCCATGCCTTCGGCATATTTCCTGATATCTTCTTTATAATCGGCAATAAGCTGACGCTGAAGCTCAAGAGACCCTTCAAATGTACCCCGCACTATATACTCTTTTACAACGGCAGGCATTCCTCCGAGTACACAGAAATCAAGGAACAATGACGAAAACACCGTGTGTTCAAGCTCAGAGAAAGGCTGCAGATTTTTCATATGCTCAAGCATACCGCAGACAGTGGTCTCGTCGTAACCTTTCGCCCATAGGAATTCTTCAAAATCGAGCGAATACATACTGTAGTCGGTTTTATAACCGACACTGTTGCTCTCTATTCTGCGGTAATTTATCCCGAGCAGCGAGCCGGAACAGATGACGTCATAGCGACCGTCTTCGCAGAAAAACTTCAGAGACGTTGCGATGTCGGGAAATTCTTGTATTTCGTCAAAAAAAATAAGCGTTTTTCCGGGAACGAACCTATACCCGGGCTCAATAAGAGAAATGTTTTTGATAATCGATTCCGTTTTATACCCGTCAGTCGTTATCATTTTGTATTTCGGATCGATGACGAAATTGATTTCAATAATACTTGTATAGTTTTCCGCCGCAAATCTTCTTATGGATTCGGTTTTTCCGATTTGCCTCGCACCCTTTACTATCAGCGGTTTTCTTTCCGCATCGCTTTTCCAGCGTGCAAGAAATGCGTCGATTTTCCTTTTCAGATACATCAAATACAC
>JAZUGD010000166.1:0-11750 GCA_045641025.1 Eubacteriales bacterium | reverse complement strand
TTTCTTCCTTTTTTGAAAAAAAGGAAGCGAAAAAACTTTTATAAAAATTTCAAACCGAACTTAAAGTATACCCGCTGACATCAGGTCAGCTTACCCCGTTTGTATAAAAGTTTCGCCCGCCTTTTCAAAGGCGGCGGGTCGGGGCAGAGCCCCGTATGCGGCGTTTCTTTTGATAGCTTTTCTTTGCGCCTGCGGCTCCAAAGAAAAGCGGCTGACAGTTCAGACTGTCAAAAATCGGAGCAGATCATGCAGAACACCTTCTCAAACATGGAGCGTGCCGAGGTGCTGACTCAGGCACTTCCGTACATCAAGACGTACAGCGGCAAGATAGTCGTTGTCAAATACGGCGGCAACGCCATGGTGAACGAACAGCTCAAGGCGCAGGTCATGGAGGATATCGTCCTTCTGTGGCTCATCGGCGTCAAGGTCGTGCTCGTGCACGGCGGCGGCCCCGAAATCACCGAAATGATGGACAAAATGGGCAAGAAGCCCGAGTTCGTCGACGGACTCCGCGTGACCGACCGCGAGACGGTCGACATTGTGCAGATGGTGCTTGCGGGACGCGTCAACAAGACTCTCGTCAACCTGCTTGAAATGAACGGCGGCAAGGCGATAGGTCTTTCGGGCATGGACGGACGCCTCATCGAGGCGGAAATCAAGGACCCGCGTCTCGGCTACGTCGGACGAATCACGAGCGTCAACATCGACCCCGTCACCGACCTTCTCGAGAAGGGCTACATTCCCGTCGTATCGACGGTCGGCTGCGACAAGGACGGCAACACGTACAACATCAACGGCGACACGGCGGCTGCTCACATCGCGGGCGCGCTCGGTGCCGAGAGACTCATCATGATGACCGACATCGCGGGCATCCTCCGCGACCGTGACGACCCGTCGACGCTCATCCCCGAGCTTACCGTAGACGAGGCGAGGGCGCTCTATGACGAGGGAATCGTTTCGGGCGGCATGATACCGAAGGTCGACTGCTGTATCGAGGCGATAAGCCGCGGCGTGCGCAACGTCGTAATCATGGACGGCCGCGTGCCTCACTCCATCCTCATGGAGCTTCTTACCGACGAGGGCGCGGGCACACTTCTCAAAAACTGATAAAGGGTATAAATATGTCATTCATCAAAGAAACCGACGACGCGTTCGTCGCGGGCACGTACAAGCGTTTCCCGGTAGAGCTTATATCGGGCAAGGGCTCCGTCGTTTGCGACGTTAACGGAAAAGAATATATAGATATGGGCTGCGGCATCGGCGTTACCGCCTTCGGCATCGCCGACGAATCGTGGCAGGCGGCGGTAGCAGAGCAGGCGGGACGCCTTCAGCATATGTCAAACCTCTACTACACCGAGCCGTGCGCGACTCTTGCGCGCATGCTCTGCGAGCGCACCGGAATGAAGAAGGTCTTCTTCTGCAACTCGGGCGCGGAGGCAAACGAGTGCGCAATCAAGGTGGCGAGAAAGTACGCCGCCGAAAAGCACGGCGAGGACTGCTTCACCGTCGTTACGATGAAGAACTCCTTCCACGGCAGAACGCTCACAACGCTTGCCGCAACGGGTCAGGAGCACTATCACGAGCTGTTTCGCCCGCTGACTCCGGGCTTCGTCTCCGTCACCGCGGGTGATTTTGACGAGCTTGTCGAGCTCTCGAAAAACGTGAAAATTGCCGCAATAATGCTTGAGTGCATACAGGGCGAGGGCGGCGTCGTCGCGCTTGATGCCGACTATATCCGCGCCGTTGACCGCTTTGCACACGAGAACGATATCGTGCTGATTGTCGACGAGGTACAGACCGGCAACGGCCGTACCGGCAAGCTTTATTCATACATGAACTTCGGCATCTCCCCCGACGTCGTATCTACCGCAAAGGGAATCGGCGGCGGTCTCCCGCTCGGCGCGGCGCTCCTCTCCGATAAGGTCAGGGACGTGCTCGGTTACGGTGACCACGGCTCCACCTTCGGCGGCAACCCCGTCTGCTGTGCGGGCGCGGTAAGCATCATTTCCCGCCTTGACGACGAATTTCTCGAAAGCGTTGCCGAAAAGGGCTCACTTCTCCGCCGTGAATTCGACGGAGCGAAGGGAATCGAGAGCGTCAGCGGCATGGGACTTATGCTCGGGCTTAAGACCACCCGTCCGGCTGCCGAGGTCGTGAACGAATGCATCGGTGCGGGCGTGCTCTGCCTCACGGCAAAGGACAAGGTGCGTCTGCTTCCCGCACTGAATATTCCGACGGACGTGCTGCTCGCCGCAGCTGAAATCATCAAGGAGGTATGTGCGAAATGAACATGAAGGGCAGAAGCTTCCTAACACTTCTCGACTATACCCCCGAGGAGATAGAATACCTGCTGAACCTTGCCGCCGAGCTCAAGGAAAAGAAGAAAAACGGTGTTCCCCACCGCACCTGCGAGGGCAAGAACGTCGCACTCATATTTGAAAAAACGAGCACGAGAACGCGCTGCTCGTTCGAGGTAGCCGCCGCCGACCTCGGCGCGCATCCCGTCTACCTCGACCCGAAAAGCTCGCAGATAGGCAAAAAGGAGAGCATCGCCGACACCGCACGCGTGCTCGGACGCATGTTCGACGGTATCGAGTACAGAGGCTACGGTCAGGAAATCGTCGAGGAGCTTGCACGCTTCTCCGGCGTGCCCGTATGGAACGGCCTCACCAACGAGTACCACCCCACGCAGATACTTGCCGACTTTCTCACGCTCCGCGAGAAGAAGGGCGAACTTAAGGGCAAAAAGTTCGTATATATGGGCGACGCCCGCTATAACATGGGCAACTCCCTTATGATAGGCGCGGCAAAGATGGGCATGCACTTCGTCGCGTGCGCTCCCGGGAAATATTTTCCGAACGCCGCACTCGTTGAAAAGTGCCGTGCGGTCGCATCAGAGACGGGCGCCGTGCTCGAGTTTGAGACCGACCCCGAAAAAGCAGTCGTCGGTGCGGACGTTATCTATACCGACGTGTGGGTATCGATGGGCGAGCCCGCCGAGGTATGGGAGGAGAGAATCCGCGACCTCACCCCGTACCGCGTAACTCTGCCGCTGCTCGACCTTGCGGGAGAGGGGTGCCTCTTCATGCACTGCCTGCCCGCATTCCACGACCTCGGCACCGAGGTCGGACGCGACATATACGAGCGCTTCGGCATCGACTGCATGGAGGTCACAGACGAGGCGTTCGAGTCCGCTCATTCCGTCGTATTCGACGAGGCGGAAAACAGAATGCACACGATAAAAGCCGTAATGGCGGCAACGCTGTAATACACACGGCGGCATCTCAAATCGGAGACGCCGCCGTATTTTTGTCTTTGTTGACGAAAATCGTGATTTATAGTATAATTATATAAATCGTGATATTAAGGAATAATTATGGAAAAAAGCGACGAATATTTCATGCGTCTTGCGCTTGACGAGGCCCGTGCGGCGGGCGAGAGGGGCGAGACGCCGATAGGCGCGGTAATCGTGCGCGACGGCGAGGTCGTCTCCTCGGCGGGCAACGCGCGCGAGCGGGACAAAAACGCGCTCGCCCATGCGGAGACGGCGGCTATATCGAAGGCGTGCGAAGTCCTCGGCGGCTGGCGGCTCGTTGGGTGCACGCTGTACGTGACGCTCGAGCCGTGCCCCATGTGCGCGGGTGCGATAATGAACGCCCGCGTGCCGAGAGTGGTGTACGGTGCGCGCGACGAAAAGGGCGGAGCCCTCGGCGGGCTTTTTAACCTCTTTGACGAGGCGGTCAACCACAAGCCCGAAATCACGGGCGGCGTGCTCGGAGAGGAATGTGCCCGGATGCTGCGTGACTTCTTCAGGGAGAGACGCGCGGGCGGCGGCTTTGACCCCGCCAAGGAATGGAAAGAGAGACAGGGCAGATGAGCTATTTTGACAAATACGTATCGAACACGCTCGGCGCGTCGGCAAACCAGACGTACTTTGAGACCGACGGCGAGGTCATGACGACCCGCGTGTTTTATAAAATATTCGCGGGCGGGGAGTACGGGTACAGCTTTCTGTACACGAACCTGCTTGACTCCTCCATCCTTACGGGCGAGTTTTACGCGAACAGAATAATCGGTGAGTGGGATATAATTTCGGCGGGCGTCGCCGTCTGCCGCGATATAACGAACGACGGCGTTTCCGTGACCCCGCTCACGTTCGGCGGCAAGACCTCAAAGCACGTCGCACCGGGTGAATTTTTCGCCACCGACGAGGTGACTCTCGCGCCGGACGCGGGAGACTACGTATGCGTCGAGCTCACCTTTGCGGGCAAAATGCTCCCGATGCACATGGAGACCGAGCTGCCCGTATTTGTGAAGACCGCAGACGGCTGGGAGAGAACGAACCGCTCGCCTCTGCCGGGCTACGTCGGGTGCGACAGAACCGTGAAGAAAAAAGTCACGTTCCTCGGCGACTCGATAACGCAGGGAGAGGGCACCACGTGGGGCGCGTACGCGCATTACGCCGCGCGCGTTGCCGACGCGATAGGCAGAGACTACGCGTTCCTTAACGCGGGAATCGGCTACGGCCGCGCATCCGACTCCGCAAGCGGCGGCGCGTGGCTTTACAAGGCGTCAAAGTGCGACGTCTGCACCGTGTGCTTCGGCGTGAACGATATCTTTGGCGGTCATTCTGCCGAGAGAATAAAGAGCGATCTCGTCCGCACGGTCGACCTGCTTCACGCGGCGGGTGCAAAGGTGCTCCTGCAGACGACTCCGCCGTTTGACATGACGGGGGCGGACCGCGACACGTGGCTCGAGGTCAACCGTTTTATAAAAGAAGAAATGCCGGAGAAATGCGAGGCGGTGTTCGACTGCGTGCCGATTCTCTCCGCCGACGGAGATACGAAGAGCCGCTACGGCAGTCACCCGAACGACGAGGGTCACGCGGCGTGGGCAAAGGAGCTTGCGGCGGCAGTAGCGGAGCTTCTTGCGTAAAAATGAGCAAAACGGGCATAAAATACGCTCAATTTGCTTGACTTTACGGCTGAAAATGATATAATTAAGGGAAGAATGGTCTTCCCTTTTTTGTTGGGAAGTCTGTCGGAATCCTCGCGAAAGGCAAGGTTTGAAACATGAAAAAGAAAGCTGCGGTAGTGGGCTACGGCGGTATGGGCGGCTGGCATACGCGCCACATGCTCGAAAGCGACGTCGTTACCCTCGCCGGCATATACGATATTAAGGAAGACCGCAAGGAAGCGGCGCGTGCAAACGGTATTCACGTGTTCGAAACCCTCGACGAGATAATCGCCGATAAGGAAATCGAGCTCGTTACCGTAGCCGTACCGAACGATGCGCACGAGGAAATCGTGACCGCACTTCTCTGCGGCGGCAAGAACGTCATCTGCGAGAAGCCCGTCGCACTCTCTCTCGAATCTCTCGAGAGAATGATTGATGCGGCAAAAGCAAACGGCAGGATATTCTCCGTTCACCAGAACAGACGCTTTGACGTCGACTATCTCGCAATGAAGGCGCTTAAGGAAAGCGGCGAAATCGGTGACGTCGTATCAATCGAGTCGCGTATCCACGGCTCGCGCGGTATCCCCTCCGACTGGAGAGGAGAGAAGGAGCGCGGCGGCGGTATGCTCTACGACTGGGGCGTACACCTCATCGACCAGATACTCATGATTCTCGGCTTCGACACCGTGAAGAGCGTCCGCTGTGACTTCGAGCACACGACGAACTTCGAGGTTGACGACGGCTTCTTCATGGACATCACGTTCGACGGCGGCGCGAGAGCCCACATCGAGACGTGCACCTTCAACTTCATCGCAATGCCCCGCTTCTACATGAGAGCGACCAAGGGCTCCGCAATGATTAAGGACTGGAGAGAGCCGGCACACGTCGTAAAGTGCAAATACTGGCACGAGAACGACGTGCTTCCCGTACAGACTGCCGCAGGACTCACCAAAACGATGGCTCCGCGTGACAGCGTTACCGTAGACGAGTACGACGCACCCCGCCCCGAGTCCGACGTCCACGATTATTACAGAAACTTCTGCGCGACCATCGACGGCAAGGCCACTCAGCTCGTCACTCACGACCAGATGAGAGCGGTGCTCCGCGTTATCGCCGCAGGCTTTGAGTCCGCCGAGACCGGCAAGACCGTATATTTCAAATAATAAAAAAACATACTAAACAGGGGCTGCTGCCGTGAGGCAACAGCCCCGTAAGACTTGAAAGAAGTGATTTCCGAAAAATGAGCAAAAAGCAGCTTCGCATCAGCGTTGCCGTGTTTGCCGCTTTGATAGTTCTGCTCCTTGCCGCGATAATCATCGTCGGTCCCCCGGGGGAAAAGGAGGAGAGCATCAAGGAGGTAATGCGCGACGCGGTGCTCCACGAGAGCGGGAAGGTCAGCCTTTTCGGTCTCATTGACGTAAACCCCGGGCTTATCTCGGCGTTCGTCGTAACGGGCATTTTGCTTCTCACCGCTCTGCTCCTCCGCATATTTGCGGTGCCCCGCTTCAGGGAGGTACCCACGGGAGTGCAGACCGTGCTTGAGATGGCGGTGTCCCTCTTCGACGGCATGGCTGAGGAAAAGAGCCCGCACAGGAACAAGTTCCTCTCCGCTTATATTTTCACGGCGGGCGCGTATATCTGCCTTGGCACGATATTCGAGCTGTTCGGCTTCCAGGCGGTCACGATAGCGGGAACGTCCGTGAGCCTGCCCGCGCCGCTGTCCGATATAAACGGCGCTATCGGAATGGGTGTCTTCTCGTACTCCGTAATCCTCATCGGCGGTCTCGTCGCCGCGGGGCCGGGCGGTGCGGTAAAGGCACTCAAGGATATCTCCCTGCCGATATCAATGAGCTTCCGTCTGTTCGGTGCGCTCCTCTCGGGTGCGCTCGTCACCGAGCTCGTTTACTATTATTTCTCCCTCAGCTTCGTGCTCCCCGTGATAGTGGGCATCCTGTTCACGCTTATCCACGCGATAATTCAGGCGTACGTGCTCACGATGCTGACCGCGCAGTTCTACGGTGAATCCACCGAAAAACGGCGTGAAGTAAAGAAAACCTGAAAATCAGGTGTGCCGGTTCACGCCCGAACCGCCGGCTGAAAATCCACAAGGCGGGATTTTCGTGCGGTACAACCGCACACGCCGCTGTTTCAATGAAGATCGTCGGTGTCAAAAAAGCAAAATAAATAAAGAAGATATGGCGTGAAATGCAGACAACCTGAAAATCAGGTGTGCCGGTTCACGCCCGAACCACCGGCTGAAAATCCACAAGGCGGGATTTTCGTGCGGTTAAACCGCACACGCCGCCGTTTCAATAAAAAAGATATGCCGCAAAGCGGAGTGAAGTAAAGAAAACCTGAAAATCAGGTGTGCCGGTTCACGCCCGAACCACCGGCTGAAAATCCACAAGGCGGGATTTTCGTGCGGTACAACCGCACACGCCGCCGTTTCAATAAAAAAGATATGCCGCAAAGCGGCAGAATGGAGTAAAATATGAAAAACGTAAGAATCATCGCCGCGCTCGTAGCGCTCGTAGCTGTAGTATCCGTGCTTTCCGCTGCAGTATTCGCAGAAGACGAAGCACTCGACGTCGCAGCCGCTCCCGAAGCGGTTGAAGAGGTTGCAGAGACCGAAGAAGGCGGACTCAGCGAGACCGCAATCAAGGCAATCGTTGCAGGTGCCGTAATTCTCGTAGGCGCGGGCGTCGGTGCCGTATGCATGGCTCTCTCCGTTACCAAGTCCGTAGACGGCTCCGCACGTCAGCCCGAGGCAGCCTCCAACATCCGTACGACCATGATGATGGGTCTTGTGTTCATCGAGACCGCAATCATTTACGCGCTCATCATCGCGATTCTCATAATCTTCGTTCTTTAATTAACATAGGATAAAAAAGATGGGTAATCTTCCGCTTAATATAGACATAAGTCAGGTGCTGCTTCACGCGCTTAACTTCGTCCTCCTCTTCGGCGGAATGTACTTTATTCTGTACAAGCCCGTGAAGAAATTCATGGACGCACGTACGGAGGCGTACAAACGCCGCGACGACGAAATCAGCGCAAGAGAGACAGCCGCCGACGAAAAGGAAAAAGAATACTCCGCACGCCTTGAGGCGGCAGACGCCGAGATAGAGGCACGCCGCGCAGAGGCGGAGAAGGCGTCGCTCACCGAAGCCGAGGCGATAAGAAAACGCGCCGAGGCGGATGCTGCCGGCATTATCGAGAAGGCACGTGCCGAGGCGGCTGACGCCAAGGCAAGCGCGCTCAGAGAAGCCGACAGCGAAATCGCGGGCTTTGCCAAGGAGGCGGCGGGCAAGATAGTATATGAGTCCACGTCCGACGCATACGACGGCTTCATAGACAGCCTCGGTGACGAAAATGAACGATAAGCTTACAGCGCGTCTTTACTCCGATACCGCGCCGAGTGCGGAGCAGGAGGCAAAGCTTTCCGCGCTCATGTCCGAAAAATACGGACGCGCCGTTACGATAGAATGGATATGCGACGGGTCCGTCAGGGCGGGCTTCCGCCTCGAGATTGCCGGTGACGTATGGGACTGGACGACCGAGGGCAGACTCCGTCAGCTCAAACGCGAAATAGACCGCTCCTCAAAGGACGGCGGCGTCATCTCTCTGCTCCGTGACGGGGCGAAGAGCTGGCGTCCTCTCGCCATGTCCGAGGAGATGGGACGCGTTCTCTCCGTCGGTGACGGCATAGCCGTTGTCGAGGGACTTGACGAGGCGTTCTACGGCGAGATTCTGCTTTTCGACGGCGGTGTACGCGGTATGGTACAGCGTCTCGGAGACGAGACTGTCGGCTGTATCCTCTTTGAGAACGGCGGCACGGTATCCGCGGGCAGTGCGGTTTACCGTACGGGCAAGCTTGCGGGCATCCCCTGCGGCGACGAGTTCCTCGGCCGCGTCGTTGACGCTCTCGGCGCAACGATAGACGGCGGCCCCGAAATAGTTGCCGACGCATACCGTCCTGCGGAGAGCCCCGCACCGGGCATCATCGACCGTGCCGGAGTATGCGAGCCGCTTGAGACCGGTATTCTCGCAATAGACTCGATGTTCCCGATAGGCAGAGGTCAGCGAGAGCTCATAATCGGCGACAGACAGACGGGCAAGACCGCCATTGCCGTTGATACCATAATAAATCAGAAGGACAAAAACGTCATCTGCATCTACGTTGCGATAGGGCAGAAGGCGAGCAGTGTCGCGTCTCTCGTGCACACGCTCCGTGAGCACGACGCGATGAAATATACCACGGTCGTCTGCGCATCCGCGGCGGACCCCGCGTCGCTGCAGTATATCGCTCCCTACGCGGGCTGCGCGATGGGAGAACACTTTATGGAGAAGGGGTACGACGTGCTTATAGTCTACGACGACCTCTCGAAGCACGCCATAGCGTACCGTACACTGAGCCTCCTTCTCGGACGTTCTCCGGGACGTGAGGCGTACCCGGGCGACGTTTTCTACCTCCATTCACGTCTGCTTGAGAGAGCGGCGCATCTTTCCGAGGAAAAGGGCGGCGGCAGCATGACCGCGCTCCCGATAGTCGAGACGCAGGCGGGCGACGTATCCGCCTATATCCCGACCAACATTATTTCGATAACCGACGGTCAGCTCTTCCTTGAGAGCGACCTGTTCTACTCGGGTCAGCGCCCCGCGATAAACGTCGGTATTTCCGTATCGCGTGTCGGCGGCCGCGCACAGGCCAAGTCCATGCGCAGCGCCACGGGCTCGCTCCGTCTCGCCCTCGCGCAGTACCGCGAGATGGAGGTCTTCACCCAGTTCTCGGGCGACCTTGACGAGACCACGCGCAGGGAACTGCGTTACGGAGAGGGACTTATGCGTCTGCTCCGTCAGCCGCGCTCGTCCCCGATGCCGATGCACGCGCAGGTTATCTCCCTCGTTGCCGCGTCCGCTCACGTATTTGAGGACGTGGAACGCGAGAGAATCCGCGACTTTGCCGCCGAGCTCGTCTCGGAGTGCGAGAGAAACCACGCGGAGCTTTGCCGCCTCATCACGATGGGCGCACGCCTGACCGACGAGAACAGGCAGGAGATAGTCTCCGCCGCGCAGGATACGAAGAAACGCTTCGCTTAATATGGAAAACCTTCACGAGATAAAAGAGCATATCGTGTCCGTTCGCGAGACGAAAAAGATAACGGACGCGATGTACCGCATAGCCTCGGTAAAGCTTCGCCACGCCAAGGAGCAGCTCGAGGGCACGAAGCCGTATTTCCGTGCGCTGCAGACCGAGATAAAGCGTGTCTTCCGTATAAACGCGGAGGCGAACAGCCGCTATTTCTATCCCGCCTCGGGCGAACACGACCTGCCCGGTGACTACGGCTACCTCGTAATCACCGCGGACAAGGGACTTGCGGGCTCGTATAACCGCAGCGTGCTGAGCCGCGCCGAGGAGCTGATGAGCGAGCACGACGGAACACAGCTGTTCGTCGTGGGCGAGTACGGGCGGCGGTATTTCAGCGCCCGCGGTGTTGAGATTGAAAAGTCGTTCATCTACACGGCGCAGAATCCCACGTTCAACCGTGCGCGCATGATAGCGGACGAGCTGCTCGGAAAATTTCTTTCGGGAGAGCTGCGCAAAATATTCGTAATCTACACCGATATCGAGGGAATAAAAACGGACGTACGCGTGACGCGTCTGCTTCCGTTCCACAGGGCTGATTTCATCACGCCCGTACCCGAGAAAACGGTGAACGTGCCGTTCGAGTTCTTCCCGTCCGAGGAGAAGGTGCTCGACAGCATAGTGCCGAGCTACGTCGCGGGCTTTATTTACAGTGCCCTCGTCGACAGCTTCTGCTCCGAGCAGGAGGCGAGGATGACGGCGATGGATGCCGCGAACAAGAGCGCCGACGAGCTGCTCACGCATCTGACGAAGGAGTACGACAGGCTGAGACAGGACCGCATCACCCGTGAGATAATCGAGGTGAGCGCGGGCGCGCAGGCACAGAAGCAAAGAAAGGGAATGTAATGACCGGAAAAATAAAAGAGGTATCGGGCTCCGTCGTAGACGTCGTATTCGACGGCGGAACTCTGCCCGCCGTGAACGACGCTCTTACCGTAGAGACGGAAAACGGACGGCGCGTGATGGAGGTTTCTCTCCACGTGAGCGCTGACTGCGTGCGGTGCATTATGCTCTCCGAAAGCGAGGGGCTCGCGCGCGGCATGACCGTAGAGGCGGCGGGAGGCAGCATCAGCGTTCCCGTCGGCAGAAGCGTTCTCGGACGCATGATGAACGTCCTCGGCGATGCCATAGACGGCGGTGAGCCCGTCGGAGGCGAGCGGTGGAGCATCCACCGCGACCCGCCCGCATTTGCGGAGCAGAACCCCGTCACGTCGATACTCGAGACCGGAATCAAGGTCATCGACCTGCTTGAGCCGTACTCGAAGGGCGGAAAAATCGGGCTCTTCGGCGGCGCGGGCGTCGGCAAGACCGTGCTTATACAGGAGCTCATCCACAACGTCGCGATGGAGCACGGCGGCTTCTCCGTCTTTGCCGGAGTCGGCGAGCGTTCCCGCGAGGGCAACGATCTCTGGCATGAAATGACCGAGAGCGGAGTAATCGATAAGACGGCGCTGGTCTTCGGACAGATGAACGAAGCACCCGGCGTCCGTATGCGCGTGGCGCTTTCGGGCCTTACGATGGCGGAGTATTTCCGCGATGAAGAAAACCGTGACGTGCTGCTGTTCATCGACAATATCTTCCGTTTCGTCCAGGCAGGCAGCGAGGTCTCGACCCTCTTGGGCCGCATGCCTTCCGCGGTTGGCTACCA
>JAZUGD010000165.1:0-3515 GCA_045641025.1 Eubacteriales bacterium | reverse complement strand
ACCGCTTGGCCTCCGACTTGCCGTGCCGTTCATTTTCTCGGGAGAATGGTACGAGAACGAGATACCCTATCACGAATACCTGACGAATTCCGTGCTGAATTCACCGTTTATAAACGAGCTTGACTCGCAGAGCTATAAGATAGGTCTTTACGACAACATCAACTACCGTCTCAGCCACGAGGACGCACACCGGCTTTTCGACAACTACATTTATGCGTCCGTTGACCCGACGTCGCCGAACATTTACGTATGCCTGCTCAAGATGGCGGGCATGAAGTTCGCCCCGTGGGACGTCAAGCGCTTCTGCTGGGACGTGACCGACACCTTCAAGGCAGACGCCGATTCGGAAAACAACATCTACGGCTGGTGGACAGAGGATATGCACGATATTCTCAAGGAAGAAAACCCCATCACCGTGACCGAGCGAAAGTGCGCGAGAATAATTCACCTTGAGGGTGCGCACGTCGACTTCTGGTACGACAAGAACTTCGTTGACGTCGAGGGCGCGGACTACAATGACAAGGTCGCCGCCTGCATAACCCTGATAAAGGAGTACGTCGGTCGGCTCAAGGAAAGCGGAGTCTACGACAATTCCGCGATCGTCATCATGGCAGACCACGGCTTTGACGGCTTTGACTATCACGACGAGGAGGACGTGGTACAGCGCTTCAACCCGATTCTCATGATGAAGGGCAGAGGCGAGAGCCACCCGTTTGCGACCTCCTCAGCACCGATTTCGCACGAGGACTTAGCCCCCGCGTTCGTCAAAATGATTAACGGAGCACGCGGCGATTCAGTGTTCGACTACGCCGCCGGCGACGAGCGTGAGCGCCGTATTCTCCTGTACCTTTACACCAAGGAGCACCACCTTATGGAGTACACCGTAAACTGTCACGCGGCAGATTACGGCTCCTACGTGAAAACGGACATCACCTACGATTACGAGGACTGATTTTGAAAAACATTAAGCTTATCGCGTGCGATCTGGACTGGACGCTGTGCAACGATGCGCGGGAGATTACGCCCGCGAACATGGCGGCGATTCACAAGCTGCGCGAGAGAGGAATTGAGTTCGTGCCCGCGACAGGCAGAGTGTTCGGCGAGGTGCCGCGCGAGCTGCGCGAGTCGGATGACGTACGCTACTACATCACGTCGAACGGCGCGGTGATATACGACAAGGTGACCGGAGAGCGCTACGTGACCGGAGTCGGCAAAGACAAGCTGCACGCGATACTCGACGTGCTCGCCGATTACGACAACTATATAATGCTCCACGCGTACGGCGACTCGTACATCGACGAGGCGAAGAACAACGAGGAGTACTACGGTCACTGCCACATGGACACGGGCTGGATTGATTACGTACGCGAGTACGACGTGCTCCGCAGCGATTTCGACGCGTTTTCGCGTACGCTCGACGAGATGGAAATGATGTGCGTTTTCATCGCGCCGACGGAGAAATACGCGGAATGCCGCGCACGGCTTGAGAGCATCGGCGGGCTCCGCGTGACAAGCTCGGCGGCGCACAACCTCGAATTTTTCAACGAGAACGCGGGCAAGGGAAACGCTCTGCTCACTCTTGCCGGTATGCTCGGTATCGACCGTGACGAGACCGCCGCCGTCGGCGACAGCCTTAACGATATGACGATGGTCGAAGCGTCGGGCACGGGTATTGCCGTAGAGAACGCGTGCGACGCGCTGAAGGCGGCGTCGGACGTTGTGATATGCTCGAACAACGGCGACATCATCGACCACATCGTGCGGTACGTTCTCCCGCCGGACGAGAAAAAGGTCGAGCTGTTCCTCCGTCAGAAGAAGCTGCTCGACACGTTCCTTGCAAATCACGCCATAACGAGAGCACAGTACGACAAAAGCTACGGCGACCTCGTGAAGCTCATGGGAATGGAAGAATATAAATAATCGCAGAACGCAGAGTTATGGAAAAAAGAAGCCCCTCGGGGCTTCTTTTCATTAATACAAACCGGAGGTTGGCGAGCATTCAGCATTGAGCATTCGGCATTCAGTGGTTGTGTTTTACGTCTGTAAGTTTACTTAAAGTGAACGCAAACCCAAGCCTTCTCTTGATAGGGAAGGCGCGGGTCAGCGTTAACCCGTAGTAAGTTTACAGACGTATAGTTTAATATCAAAAATCGCCGCAAGGCGGTTTTTTTACCAAAACTCTGCACTCTGAACTCTACGCTCTGCACTTTTCTTCGCTTTTGGCGAAGAAAAACCCGCCGTCGGCGGGTTTTGTTTTTATTCGAATCTCTTGCGGACCGTGATGTCCACTTTTCTTGCGCGGATTCCGATTACGACGTCGTCCGCAAGCTTTGCGATGATTGAGCTTTCAAGCTCGTCCCATTCCTCGGGCTTCGACTCCTTCTCGTCCTCAACGGCGAGACGGTAGTTGAGAAGCGACCATGCGGCGTCGTACTCCGGCATGCCCGTGAACACGTAGGGGATGGGAGCGGTCGCGTCGTCGCTGAAGAGCATCATATCGGTAATCATGCGGATCTTGCCCATGATACCCGCGTTTGCGGCGTTCTTGCCGGACGTGGAGAGAGAGAGAATCTTTTCCTTTTCGTCAAAGTCAAGCGTGCGCGCCTCGACTACCACGTGGAAGCGGTACTCGCCTTTATCACTCTTGAGCCAGAATTTGCCGTTTGCATGATCCATGAGCTGAGGAAGCATTGCAACAAGTTCCTCTGCGATAAGACGGAGGTGCATCGCGGGCTTTCCGGTCAGACCGTCATACTCCGCGCACTTTTCAACCTCGGTCAGGATAGTTTTCATTTCGCCGGGTGCACCGGTGAGCTCACATACGTTGGTTTTCATTATATATTTTCCTTTCGGGTCATTCGCATTTTATATATTATAACATCGTGCGCACGATTTTTCAAGTAAAGAGTTCAATCATTTTCGGATTCTTCGCCGAAAAGCTCCTCCATTTTCACTCCGAGCACCTTTGCGATGGCGAATACTTCCTTATCCGTTGCGCATCTGTGCTGCCCCTCGAGCTTTGAGTAGCTCGTTGCGTTCATATCGCACCCCGCCACTTGAATTTTTGCGATAAAATCCTTCTGCTTGATTCCCCGTTCAAGGCGCAGCCGCTCGACGTTTCTGCCGATGAGGTTCGCATCGCCATACACAATTTTACGGATTTTCATAATTTACCGCCTTAATTTTAATTCTCATACAGAATTATATTGTCAAAACTTGTTGACATAATTCCGTATTGGAATTATAATTAAGATAATAATTCCGTTTTGGAACTCCGCGTACGTCTTTATACGGGAATCACATGCAAAAATTCATTTCCCGCTCGCGGCAATCATTCGGTCCAACGACGTCGAGTTGACCCCCGACACAATTGACGTTGGTATATTAAACCCCGCCTTATACAAGGCGGGGTTTAATTTATAATGTTTTGCGGAGCAAAACTACCGTAGTTCTGCACTCTGCACTCTGCACTCTGCACTCTGCGTTCTGCATTCTCTTTCGCCGACGGCGAAAGA
>JAZUGD010000164.1:0-9769 GCA_045641025.1 Eubacteriales bacterium | reverse complement strand
GAACTCATCGCCTACGGCTGATGCGAAGAACGTGTGATTTTTGTCGAACAGCTCGCACACGTGGCAGAAGCGCGAGGCGTTGTCCCACGCGCCCGATACGGCGTCGGGGACGGACTCAAACCGTCTCATGCAGGACGAGAGAGCGCGCTTGTACTCCGCGGCGGACGGGGCAAGCTTTTCGGGGATATAATCGAGAGAGACAAATCCCGCTTTTATTTCTTCTCCCGCCACGGTGTGGCTTTCGGCGTCGCGCAGAGCGGTCTCGCGAACGCTTTCAAGCGCCTGTGCGAGAGCCTTGGCGGTGTCCGACACCTTCTTGTATTCGGGCAGGGATACGAGCGGCTCGAGAGCGGTGAGCACCGCTTCAAGCCCGCCGAGAGAAAGCTCTGCCGAATAAGTGTCGGCGGCACGCTTCGGCAGGTTATGCACCTCATCGGCGAGGAAGACGTAACGCTCGTTTTCAAATGCACCGGTGTCGTCGTCGAAATAACGGCGAAGCCTCATGCGGAAGTCAAACGCGTAGTTGTAGTCGCATACTATAACGTCGGCGTACTCGCTCACGAGGAGAGAGAGCTCGTGCGGGCATACGGAGTGCTTCGCGGCAGAATCCGCAATTACCTCTGCGGTAATTATCTGTACCCCGAGACATTCTTCTCCCGCCTCAAGCAGACGCTGAGCGGCGCTTACTCCGTTCACCGGAGCGAATAGCGGGCACCGCATAGAGCAGCCTCCCGCGTGACGGCGGCCCTTGTCGGGGCATATTCTTTCTTTTGACGAGATAACGACACAGCGGAGATGAGGTGCGTATTTCGCCATAAGCGCGCACGCCTCGACGAAGGCGCGGCCTATGGTCGTTTTGGCGCAGAGACAGAACACCTTGTCCGCGGCACCCGCACCTATCGCGCAAAGCGCGGGGTAGAGTGCCGATACGGTTTTGCCCGTTCCGGTCGGAGCCGATACGAGAAGACGGGACGAGTGCTTTATCGCTCTGTATGCGGAGGAGATAAACTCTCTCTGAGCGTCTCTCGGCTCCTTATAAGGGAAGGGGAGATTTTTGAGCGCAGGGAGCCCCTCGCGTCCGCGGGTCAGTACGTGAGTGAGATAGGGGGCGGCACGCTCGAACAGCGCGCGCGTCAGCTTTTCGAGGAGAGCGGCAGACGCCTCGTACTCGTACGAGCGGTCACCGTCCTCCGTTTTGCCGGGGATAATCATTCGCAGGAGAATTTTTTCTTCTCCCGAAACGCGTGTATATACGTAACCGAGAACGGCGAGTGCCGCCGTCTCCTCGGGTAAATTCGCAGGTGTGTCGGAGGTACGGCAGAGCTCGGGACGTACGCACACCGCGTCACCGCGTGGCGTTTTCGTCACCTCGAAGATTTCTCCTACGATGACGGCGGACGCGAAAAATTCGTCGGCGGGTACGTGCACGGGCACGTCACGGCCGACGGTTTCACCGTCCGTGTATGCGTTCTCGAAGGGCAGACCGCGGCCGGGGAATGAGAATCCCGCAAGCTTCGCGGCGGGCACGGCTACCGTGTCCGACTCTCCGTCGTAGAAAAATCTTTCTCTCATTGAGCACTCCGTGTCGGCACCGTTGACATTTCGGCGGTGTCGGATTATAATAGATAACGTAAAATCAGGCAGAAAAAGGATAAGGCTATGATACTTGAAAGAAAAGAGACCACCGTTGCGTACAGATGTCCCGAATGCGGCTCCGTAATAATGAGCCGTGTGGGAATGTTTGCGCTCAGCGCCGATATGCTGAAGCTTAAATGTCCGTGCGGGGGCTCGGAGCTTACCGTCGTTTATACGAGAGATAAAAAAATACGTCTGACCGTACCGTGCTTCGTCTGTCCTCATCCGCATCAGTTTACGGTGTCTCCCGCCGTGTTCTTCGGAGAAGACATGTTCCGTATTCCGTGTGCCGTGTCGGGGCTCGATATGTGCTTCGCCGGTAAGCAGAGCGAGGTTGCTGATGCGTGCAACGGCGTAATAGAGGAGCTTCGTACGGTTATAGGCGATAAAGGACTTGAGGACCTTTTCCGCACGCGGGGTGAAGAGTTCATGACCGACCCGCAGGTGCTCGACATAGTGAACTACGTCGTGCGCGACCTCTGCGACGAGGGTCAGGTGCACTGTCACTGCCCGGACGGGGAAGGCGACATCGACGTCGAGATAGGCGACGTGTCGGTCACCGTAACGTGCAGAAAGTGCGGTGCCATGGCGGTAATACCCGCCGACAGTCTTTCCCGCGCAAACGATTTCCTCGGAGCCGAATCGCTCGACCTTCATTAGTTTTCACAAAGAGTCCGTACCGTCATATAATGGTAAAGGAGCGGGGATGTATCTCCGCTTACCGGATATCCGGCAATATGACAGGAAAGGACAAAATTATGAACTGCCTTTGCGATCTTTTCGATAACGAGGTCTTCTGGATCATTCTCATCGCGCTTGCCGTAATGTACTGCTCGAATAACGGCGGCTGCGGCTGCGGCATTCCGGCATACACCGGACGCGGATGCGGCTGCTCCACCTGCGGCTGCGCAGGCTGACAGACAAACCAAATCGGGGCTGTTGCTCAATGCAACAGCCCCATTTCTTATTACAGGCTGAATTTGTTCAGCTTCTCGCGGAGGAAGTCCGCTGCGTGACGGATATCCTTCTCGGGAGTCTCGCCGACCTCACGCTCGATGGTGAGGAAGCCGTCGAATCCGGTAGCGGCAAGAGCGGGAAGGTAGGTGTCGAAGTCAACGTCACCGGTGCCGAGAGGCAGCTCGATGAAGCTCTGACCCATACCGAGAAGCTGGTCGTGACCGAGAGCCTCTTCGCCAATGGTGATCTTGATGTCCTTGCGGAGGTTACCGTCAAGCTTGATACCGTCCTTCGCATGGGTGTGAACGATGTACTTGCCGAGATACTTGAGAGCGTTCTCGGGACGGTCGCCTGCAACCATTACGAGGTTTGCGGGGTCAAAGTTAACGCGTACGCCGCCTGCCTCGAGGCTGTCGAGGAACTCGCCGAGGACCTTACCCTTTTCGGGACCGGTCTCAACTGCGAAGGAAGCGCCGATGGAGTCACCGTAGAGAGCGAGCTCACGGCACGCCTTACGCATGATTTCCTTCTTCTCGCACTCTTCCTCGGGAACGGTGCCGATGTGAGTGGTAACAACGCTCGTGTTGAGCTTGAGAGCGAGCTCGAGCACTCTCTTGGAGCGGTCAACGTAGAAATCGTTGTGCTCTGCATCTGCAAAGCCGGTACCGAAGTCACCGCAGAGAGCGGAGATAACGAGACCCGAGTCCTCAACGATGGAGTTGACCTCCTTGATTTTGTCGGCGGTCATTGAGTCGTAAGCAAGCTCACCGAAGGTCGCATAGACCTGAATACCGGATGCGCCTACCTCAGCCGCTTTCTTAACGGCTTCCTTGAAGGGGAGACGGAACGATTCGACAATTACTCCGATTTTCATAATTTATACCTTTCTGTTTGAGAGGCGTTGCCTCATTTTTTTATTTTTTGTTTGCGGATGTCCTGACCGAGGAACACGAGCGGCTTGTATTCTCCGAAAATGCGGCTCGTGATTCTGTCGTTGTACCTTCCGCGTATCTCTCCGGAATCGAGATTCGTATTGATTATGGTCGATTTGCCGGAAACGATTCGGTTGTTTATCACCTCGTAGAGGCAGTTGAGCGAGAACTGGTTCGTGACCTCAACGCCGAGGTCGTCGATGATGAGCAGGTCGCACTCGTAAACGGGACGCTCGGTACCGTCGCCGATTCTGCCGTCACCGAAACGCTGACGCTCGAACACGCCGATAAGCGCGCTCGCACTCATGTAGCATACGTCATAGCCTCTCTCGATAACCTTGCCCGCCACGGCGGAGCAGAGGTGCGTCTTGCCGAGTCCCGTAGCACCCACGAGAAGCCAGCTGTCGTCACCGTTTCCGCGGAAGCTTTCGGCGAAGGCTTTAAGGGATGCGAGGTTGCGCTCAATGGCGGGTCTTTCCTTCTCGCCGTAATAGTCGAGCGTGAAGTTATCGAAGGTCTGCTTCTTTATAAGGTGACCCATGCCCGACGCCTCGACTCCCGCAAGAGTCAGCGCACGCTTCATGCATTCGCACATTTTTCCGTCGGTGTAGCCGGAGTCGTGACACTTTTCGCATTCGTATTTGATATCGAGATAATCGGCAGGGTAGCCGTTCGACACGAGAATTGCCGAACGCTTCTCTCTGAGAGCGGCGTTCTCACGCCTTATCTCCTCGAGCAGGTCAAGCTGACCCTTCATTGCCGCATCCATGATGCGCAGTCCGTTATCGGAGAGGGCCTTATGTATTTTTGCAATTTCGGGAATTGCCGCCTCGGTACGTGCGCGGAGCTCGTCGTTTTTCGCACGGGTACGGTCGTATTTGGTTTTGTAGTCGTCAATGACGGCTCTGCGTGATTCGCTGTACGATGCCATGACTTACTCCTTCCGTCAGTTCTGAGGTACGTCCTCTCCGTAGGAACGGCGGAGCGCCGCCTCGAAGAAATCGTCCGTATTGAAACTGCCGCCCGCGGCGTTTTCTTTTTTCTTTTTGTATTCTTCGGCAGCGGCGTTGACCTTTTCGGGAGTGTCAAGTCCGCTGACGTGCCAGTTCTCAAGTACGCTGTTCGCATACGCGAGAGAAGGCTTGCCGGTGTTCGTTACCGTAATTTCATATGCAAGCTTGATGAGCGGCTCGTCGTATTGCTCCTCGCTCCAGGATTCGAGATATTTTTTCTCTTTGGAGGTAAAGGCACGCTCGCCGAGACCGAAGAGCGTTCTTACGACTCCCTCGAGCGTCCTTGCGCGAAGAAGCACGTTTATATGCTCCGAGACTTCCTTAGCCGTGGTGTAGCCGTCGTCGTACATTGATATCGCGGTCTTTTCCACGAACCTTACGGAATCGCTGCCGCGTGATGCGGCGTATTTGCAGATTACGCTCATATAGTCGGCGTCAACGCCGAGATACTGTGCAAGCCCCACGATAAGCGTCGCCTCGGTGGTGTTGAACAGCTTTCCGAGGGTGTGCTGACAAATCTCGAGAACTCCGTAGCACGAGCCGTCGCCCTCAACGAAGCCCACGACCTCGTCGGTTCTGTACGGGGGAACCTTGTCCTTCGACGCGGGACGGTCGGGGTCGGTTTTCTTAAGCTCGCGCTTCCTCGGCTTGATTACGCCGTCGGTTTCAACCGCGCCGGTACCGCTCCAGAAGGAAACGGCATCAAGCCCCGCGCCCTCCGTGAGCCCCGTAGCGGTGCATACCCCGTCAACGTCGGGGCACGCCGCCATTGCGAGAAGCACGGCAAGCTGTTCGCGGGTAGCGTCGGCAAGATGCTCCCGCACTTCCTTTTCGGGCAGAACTATGACCTTGTTTTTATATGAAAACGAATAATTCAAGCGGGAACACCTCCTTTTCGACAAATGTATAACAAAATTCGGCTGATGTCAAATGTTTTCGAGCAGATACTCGGTGAACTGCTCGCAGGTCGCACCGGTGTCGCGTCCGGTGATAACGTACTTCTTGTCCTCGAACATGCAGAAGTCAAGCGCACGCTCGAGTCTTGCGGCTTCATCCGAGAAGCCTACGTGGTTAAGAAGCATTACGGATGCGCGGAGCATGGAGCAGGGGTCTGCGTATATTCCGCGGCCTTCCTTCATCATGCGGGGAGCGGAGCCGTGGATTGCCTCGAACATTGCGTATCTCTTACCGATGTTGGCGGAGCCCGCGGTACCTACGCCGCCCTGGAACTCTGCGGCCTCGTCGGTGATGATGTCGCCGTAAAGGTTGGGAAGAATGAATACCTTGAAGTCGCGTCTTCTCTTTTCGTCGATGAGCTTGGCGGTAGTGATATCGATGAACCACTCGTCGGTGGTGATTTCGGGATATTCCTTGGCCATCTCCTCGCAGATGCGGAGGAACTTACCGTCGGTCGTCTTGATGACGTTCGCCTTGGTAATAATGGAGACTCTGTCCTTGTGGTTGTTTTTCGCAAACTCGAACGCAAGACGTGCGATTCTGTTCGTGCCCTCGGTGGTGGTTACGCAGAAGTCAAGTGCGAGGTCGTCGGTAACGTTCTGACCGAGACTGCCGACTGCGTAGCTTCCCTCGGTGTTCTCGCGGAAGAACGTCCAGTCGATACCCTGCTCGGGAACCTTAACGGGGCGTACGTTCGCAAAGAGGTCAAGCTCTTTTCTCATGGCAACGTTCGCGCTCTCGATGTTCGGCCACGGGTCACCGGCACGGGGAGTCGTGGTCGGACCCTTCAGTATAACGTGGCATTTCTTCAGCTCGTCAAGCACGTCGTCGGGGATAGCCTTGTTTGCGGCTACTCTGTTTTCGATGGTAAGACCGTCGATATCGCGGAACTCAACCTTGCCTGCCGCAACCTTGTCGGCAAGAATGGTTTCAAGTACCTTTCTCGAAGCCGCCGTGATTACGGGGCCGATGCCGTCACCGCCGCATACGCCTATGATGAGCTTGTCAAGAGACTTATAGTCAATGAAGTCGGCGGCTGCGTTGATACGCTCGACTCTTTCGAGCTGTCCGCGAAGAAGGTCTTCGAATTTGGCGACTGCCGAACTTATTTGTGCCTCGTAATTCTTTTCCATTTTGAGTGGTTCCCCTTGTATTTTTTGAATAATTTGTCGGTTTAAAAGCCGTTATTTTATCGCGTTTTCCGTGTATTTTTCCGTACCGCGCGAACGGCTTGAAGCGTGCGGCGGAAGTTTTGCAAACGCCGTGAGGTTTTCGAAATAGACAGAGTCATAAAAAACAGCCGTCTAATTTACAATGTTAATAAAATGCAATAATAATTATTAGCAGTTAACAAAATCGCGCTTTTTTGCTCAAAAGTTTTCGACACCGCGTTGAAAACCGTGTTGATAATTAGGCAAGAGCAGAAGTCAATTTTTGTGTTTTTAAAACCTGTATGCTTGCCGAAAATCAGTTTTTCGGGAGAAATACGCCCGCGGCCTCCGCACCTTCCTCGCTTGCGTAAGCGTTGAGAGACTCGTCTGCACGCACACCCGCGAGAAATTCGTAGAATCCTTGCACCGCAATCATCGCGCCGTTGTCACCGCAGAGGTTTTTCGGGGGGCAAATGAAGGGTACACCGTGTTTGTCGGCAACTGTCGAAAGTGCGCGGCGGAGGTGAGAGTTTGCCGCAACTCCTCCCGCAAGCACGAGCGGCATGTTGCCGTACTCGTCAAGGGCAAGGGAAGCAACCTCGGCGATACCGCCGGTGACCGCATTCGTGAACGCCGTCGCCATTTCCGCTCTTTCAAGTTCGGGTAGCGGGTCGTCGTCGGTGAGAGACAGCTTCTGTCTCAGATTATGTATCGCGTTTACCGCGGCGGTCTTGAGACCGCTGAACGAGAAATCGTAGCTTCCTTTTACGTGAGGCGAGGGCAGAGGAGTCGTAACCTTGCCGTCAAACGACGCGACGAGCGCGTCCATATCGGCACCGCACGGGTAAGCGAGTCCGAGTCTGCGCCCTACCTTGTCGAACGCCTCACCCGCCGCGTCGTCACGCGAGCCGCCGATTTCCTCAAACGAGGTGTAGTCGGTCACTCTGTAAACGGACGTGTGGCTTCCCGATACGACGATACCGAGGTACGGGGGCTTAAGGTCGGGATTTCCGGGGTATACCGCCGCCGCATGAGCGCGGATGTGGTTCACGGGAACGAGCGGAACTCCGAGCGAGAACGCAAGAGATTTTGCAAAGCATACGCCTACGAGAAGCGCACCTATAAGTCCGGGTGCACACGTTACGGCAACGGCGTCGGTATCGGAAAGTGCTTTTCCCGCGGTGCGGTAAGCCTCCTCGGTCACGGCGGACACCGCCTCAAGGTGAGCACGGCTTGCGATTTCGGGAACCACGCCTCCGTAGAGGGCGTGAGTCTCAATCTGCGTTGCTATGACGTTTGAGAGAACGGTGAGCTTACCGTCCTCACTTGCTTCAAGAAGTGCGGCGGAGGTTTCGTCGCATGAGCTTTCTATTCCGAGTATGAGCAAAAGACCGCCGCCTTTCAGTTATCGTTAAGCTCGAGAACGCGCATCAGCGCATCCTCGCGGGGTTTTACGTAGTAGTTGCGGCGTACCGCGTACGCCTTGAAGCCGAGGCTTTCATAAAGAGCACCTGCGGCAGTATTCGAGCATCTGTGCTCAAGGTAAACGTGCGTGACGCCGCTCTCTCTGCAGCCGTCAAGCATGATTTCCATAAGTCTTCTCGCAATACCTCTCCGTCTGAATTCGGGAAGCACCGCGATATTTATTATCTCGCATTCGTCCTCGATGACCGTCTGTCCCGCATATCCGCAGAACATGCCGTCCTCCTCGGCGATATAAAACGCCGACGAAGGATTTTCGAGAACCGTCTCAAACGATTTTTCGTCCCACGCGTCGGAGAAGATTTCAGCCTCGGTCTGCGCAAGCAGACGGGCGTCTGCGGACGTGGCTTTCCGTACGTTCAGCATGCGGAGCCGTCCCCGAATACCGAGTCAAGCCCCTCCTCGATTTCCTCGAGACAGCGGACGTACGTGTCGTCGTCACCGCCGTACGGGTCGGAAATATCGTGAGGCATCGCGTATATTTTACCCGCGTACGCAGGGTAGGTGAGCATAAGTGCGTTTGCGTGAGCACCGCTCATGCAGATGACGCGGTCCGCGCCCTCGAGCATTCTTTCGGTGACTCTGCGCGACTGGTGCGAGGCAAAGAAGTCGGGCGGCACACCGCGCGAGGAGAGAGCGTGAAATGCACCGGACGAAAGCGGTCTTCCGCCGGAGGCGCTTATCCCCGCCGACTGCGCGTCGGCGATTTTGCCGTATTTATACGAAAACAGTGCTTCCGCCATGGGGCTGCGGCACGTGTTTCCGGTGCAGACGAAAAGGAAAAGCTCTTTTTTCTTCTCATCCGTATTTATCTTTTTTTCTTCGGTTTCCGTCACGTCAATATCCTAAAGTACCGTCGAGACTGTCGTCGTGCTCAATCCAGTCGGCAACGTCGTAAACGGTGAATTTTTCACTGTCCTCTCTCACGTAAACCTTGGAGACGCCCGCGTTGATGACGAGCCTCTTGCACATAAGGCACGAGCACGTACCCGAAACGACGGAGCCGTCCTCGGGAGAGGTGCAGCATATGTAAAGTACACTGTCGAGCATCTGGTCACGGGGAGCCGCGATTATCGCGTTGGCCTCTGCGTGAACGGAGCGGCAGAGCTCGTATCTCTCGCCTCTCGGAATGTTGAGCTTATCTCTCATGCAGGAGCCGAGGTCGGTACAGTTGCGGCGGCCTCTCGGCGCACCGTTGTAGCCGGTCGAGATGATAACGTCGTTTTTAACGATGATAGCACCGTATCTCTTGCGGAGACACGTGCTTCTTTCGGAAACGGTCTGCGCGATATCAAGGTAGTAATTATGCTTTGATACTCTGTCCATTATGACCCCCGAACGGTTAGAATAAATTTTTATACCCATTCATATTATTATACAACGTCCGTGATGAAAAATCAATAGACTTGTGCAGATAGAGCGGTGTGAGAACGGGAAAAAGTGAACGGTTATAAAAACAGATTCGTCCTTAACGGAACGGTGACTGCGCTGTGCGGCATCGTACTGCGTACGGCGGCGGTCAGCTTCAACGCATACGTTGCCTCGCGCGTCGGTCGGGAGGGTATGGGGCTCTATACCCTTATAATGAGTGTTTACGGCTTCGCCGTCACTCTCGCGGCGTCGGGGGTCAATCTCGCGTCCG